>NZ_SSTC01000053.1 GCF_004801855.1 Pseudomonas sp. A-1
AGCCGGCGTCGCGCAAGGCGGCGACCTCACGCCCGGCGGCGCCGCGCATTCCCCAGGCGGCGCCGCGGCCGGCGCCGGCCGCCGAGGTGTACCGCTTCTGAGCGGTCGGGTGAGCCCGAAACGACAAGGCCGCGCCGGAGTTCCGGCGCGGCCTTGTCGTTTCGGGGCAGGCGAGGCTCAGGCGTGCTGCAGCATCTGGCCGAGCTGCTGTTCGAGACGCGCCGGCAACGGCTCCTGCAGGCGCTCGATGCAGCTGGCGCCGGCCGGGGAGGCGAGGGTGCGCAGGCGCGCGCGGCTGCGCAGCGCCGGGTCGGCGCCGAGGGCCTGGTCGAGCAGCAGCAGGTTGCGGCTGTGCCGGCAGAGGGTCAGTGCGCTCTGGCTGGCCGGCTGCTGCTGGATGGCTTCCGCCGGCAGGCCGTACAGGCCGTCGCCGCGGCTGAGGGCGAGTTGCAGCTGCAGGGTCAGGCCGCTGTCGGCCACCTCGACCTGCAGGGCATGGCCGAGGGCGCGCAGCAGTTCGCCGCAGCACAGGGCGCGGGTCAGGTAGTCCTCGCCGGACTGGTTGCTGTGGAACAGGATCAGGCTGCTGCCGTCGGCCAGGCGCAGCAGGTGGCCGTGGTGCAGGCGCGCTGCCTGCTCCAGGCAGTCGCGGTAGCGCTGCAGCAGTTCGCGCAGACGCGGCGGCGACAGGCGCCGTTGCAGCTCGTCCTGGCCGCCCAGCTGGGTCGCCAGCACGGCGCTGTGCACCGGTGGCAGGCCGGGGGGCGTGCCCGGCTGCAGATCGTCGGGGTCGAGGCCGAGGGCGTCGGCGTCCAGCTCGAGCTCGTCGCCGTCAGCCCGCGCCGCGGGGCGGCGGGGCGGGGCGGCAGCCGGCCGACCTTCGTCGAGCAGGTTTTCCAGCCCCTCGAACAGTTCGCCATCCTCCGCGTCGTCCAGCATCGGATCCTCCTCGACGGCGGGGCGCGGCGGCACCAGGCGCTGCTGCAGCTGGCGGGCCAGGTCGCCGAGTTCGTCCTGGCGCTCGCTGGCCGGTGCCGGGTCGTCGGGATCGCGCAGCCACAGGCGCAGCTGCAGCAGCGGCATGCTGAGCTTGCCGCCCAGGCGCAGGCTGAGGGTCAGGGTCGCCACCAGCACGATCAGGCCGAGCAGGCCGAAGTTCTGCAGGCCGACGGTGAGCGGCTGGCGGAACTGCTGCATGTCGAGGGTCAGGTGCAGCTGGCCGGCAGCCACCTCCTGGAAGGCGATGGAGGCGGTGAACACGCCCTCGTCGGTGCCGAACAGGCCCGGCTGCGGTCGGCGGCCGGCCTCGGCGATGATGCGGTTGTCGACGCCATGGATCACCACGTGGGCGACCAGCGGGTTTTCGGCGAGCTTGTCGAGCATCACCTTGAGGCTGAGCAGGTCGTTGGACACCAGCAGCTCGGTGGCCGAAGCCACCGCCTGGCGCTTGAGGCTTTCGCCGACCGCCTCGCTCTGCTGCTGCATGACCTCGCGCACCTGCAGGTTGAACAGCCAGGCGAAGGCCAGCATCACCACGCTCACCAGGAGCAGGCTCTGGCTGGCGATGCGCAGGGCGATGGGTACCCGCCGGCGGCGCAGCGCCTGGAACAGGAGGATGAAGAAGTTGTCGGACTTGACGGGCGCGGGCCGGTTCACGAGAGGGGGGCTCGGCTCTGGAAAAGGGAGTGGAAGTATAGCGGGGCCCCGTGCGCACGGGCAAAGCGCGCTGCCAGATGGTGCGCATTCCGGGTAGAATGCCGCACTTTCAGTTCCGCGGAGGTGCGCCGTGCGTGAAATCGTCCTGATCAACATCACCGGGGAGGATCGTCCGGGGCTGACCGCGGCCATCACCGGCGTGCTCGCCCGTGGCGGGGTGAACATCCTCGACATCGGCCAGGCGGTGATCCACGACACCCTGTCGTTCGGCATCCTGGTCGAGATCCCGCACGGCAGCCAGGCGTCCTCGGTGCTCAAGGACGTGCTGTTCACCGGCTACGAGCTGGACCAGCAGGTGCGCTTCACCCCGGTGTCCGAGGCCGACTACCAGCAGTGGGTCGGCGGTCAGGGCAAGGCGCGCCACATCGTCACCCTGCTGACCCGCAAGGTGACCGCCGAGCAACTGCATCGGGTCAGTTCGATCACCGCCAAGTACGGGTTGAACATCGACCACATCGATCGCCTGTCCGGACGCATGCCGCTGGATACGCCGGCCGAGCACGGCAAGGGCTGCATCGAGTTCTCGGTGCGCGGCGAGGCGGCCGATCCGGCGGCGCTGCGCGCCGAATTCCTCAGCGTCGCCCAGGAACTCAACGTCGACATCGCCTTCCAGCAGGACACCATCTTCCGTCGCAACCGCCGCCTGGCGGTGTTCGACATGGACTCGACGCTGATCGAGGCCGAGGTGATCGACGAACTGGCCAAGGCCGCCGGGGTCGGTGCGCAGGTGGCCGAGATCACCGAGCGGGCGATGCGCGGCGAGCTGGATTTCCGCGCCAGCTTCAAGGAGCGCCTGGCGCTGCTCAAGGGGCTGTCCGAGGAGGTGCTGGAAGGCATCGGCGCCTCGCTGCGCCTGACCGAAGGCGCCGAGACCCTGTTCGCCGAGCTCAAGCGCCTGGGCTACAAGACCGCCATCCTCTCCGGCGGCTTCACCTACTTCGCCCGCCAGCTGCAGCAGAAGCTCGGCATCGACTACGTGTTCGCCAACGAGCTGGAGATCGTCGACGGCAAGGTCACCGGCGTGGCGGTGGAGCCGATCGTCGACGCCCAGCGCAAGGCCGACCTGCTGCGCCAGCTCACCGAGCAGGAGGGCCTGCGCCTGGAGCAGACCATCGCCGTCGGCGACGGCGCCAACGACCTGCCGATGCTGGCCATCGCCGGCCTGGGCGTGGCCTTCCGCGCCAAGCCGCTGGTCAAGCAGTCGGCCAAGCAGGCGATCTCCACCCTCGGCCTCGACGGCATCCTCTACCTGCTGGGCTATCGCGACCGCGAAAGCTTCGAGTGAGCGGAGGCCAGCCATGAAAAAACCGCCGTGAGGCGGTTTTTTCGTTCCGGGGCCGGGGCCTTCAGTCTTCGCCGGAGGAGAACTCGTAGTCCATCTTCGGGCTGGGCGCCTGCAGGTACAGGCCCTGCACGTAGTTGACCCCGGTCTGCCACAGGGTGGTCAGCACGCTGGCGTTGTCCACGTTGGGCACCACGGTCAGCTTGGCCTCGTTGTGCAGTCCGGCGATCAGGGTCTTGAGCTTGTCCTGCTGTTCGGCGTCGGAGAGGTCGCGGAGCAGTTCGCTATCGAGCTTGACGAAGTCGACGTTCAGGTGGCGCAGGGTGTTGAACGGGTTGAGCGCCCCGCCGAAGCGGCTGAGCGATACCTTGCAGTGCAGCTCGGCGAGGCCCTTGGTCAGCAGCTTGGCCTGCTTGAGGTAGGCGATCGCATCCGGCTCGCCGAGTTGCAGGATCAGGCTGTCGGCCGGCAGGCGGGCGGCCTTGAGGGCGGCGCTGAGCCAGGGCAGCAGCGCCGGGTCCTGCAGGCTGGCGGCGCCCAGGCCGATGAACAGGCGGGTGTTGTGGCCCCTGGCGCGATGCTCGCCGAGCTGGCGGATGGCGTTGAGCAGCACCCAGCGGTCGACCCGGGCGGCCAGACCGGTCTGCTCGGCGGCGGCGAGGAACTCGGCCGGGGGCACCGCCTCGCCCTGCGGGTTGCGCAGCAGCAGGGACACTTCGTAGTGCTCGCGTTCGTCGCCGTGCAGGCTGATGATCGGCTGGAACAGCAGCTGGAAGCCGTTGCCCTCGATGGCCTGCTGGACCATGGCGACCAGGTTGCCGCGGCTGGCGGCGGCGGCCAGTTCCTCGGCCGGGTCGTAGATGTTGAGGGCGTTGCCGCCGGTCAGTTGGTCGGTGCAGCGCAGGGCGCGCTCGACCACCAGCTGGGCCTGGGCGCTCTGCTCGCTGATGCCGGCCACGCCGATGCTGAAGGTGACCTGCACGCTGCGCCCGCCGATGTCGAACAGGTGGCCTTCGACCTTCTTCAGCAGGGCCTGCAGCGAGGCCTCGGCCTGCGCCGGGGGCTGCGGCAGCAGGGCGGCGAAGCTGTCGTCAGCGAAGCGCGCCAGCTGGGCCTGCTCGCCGAAGTGCTGGCGCAGCAGGGTGGCGCAGTCGGCCAGCAGCAGGTCGCTGTCGGCCAGGCCGATGTCGCCGAGGAGGTTGGCATAGCGGTCGATGCGCAGCAGGGCCAGGCTGGCCGGGCTGCCGGTCTTGACCGCCTGCTGGACGGCGTGGTCGAGCAGCTCGAGGAAGTGCACGCGGTTGTACAGGCCGGTGACCAGATCCTGGCTGCTGATCTCGCGCAGTTTCTCGGCGAGTTCGCTGTTGTCGCTTTCCGCGCGGATCACCACCTGGGTGCAGGGCTCGCCGTCGTAGCTGGCCGGGGAGAAGGTCATGCGTGCGCGGAACTGGCTGCCGTCGTCGCGCACGCCGCCGCACAGCAGTTCGGCATGCTCGTCGCCGTTCTGCTGGTAGGTCTTGAGGAAGTCCTTGAACGCGGCCTGGTCGCTGCCCTGGATCAGGTCGATCATCGGCATGCCGGCGATGTCGTCGGCGTCGCTGTAGCCGAACAGCTCGACGTAGGCGCGGTTGACGTAGATGTGCATGCCGTCGTGGACGTAGGTGATGGCATCCACCGAGCTGTCCAGCAGCAGCTGGCAGCGCCGTTCGGCCTCGCGCAGGGCCACCTCGGCATTGCGCCGGGCGCGGCGCTCCTCGAGGTTGCGCAGCTCGCGCTCGGCGACCAGCAGCAGGCGCTCCTCGTCGCTCGCCGGCACGCCGTCCTGGGCGCCGAGCAGCATGGCCTCGGTGATCGCCTCGCCGTCGTTGTCGGCGACCAGCTGCAGGAAGGGCAGGTCCTTGCCCAGGCGGCGGATGGCGCCGAGGGCTTCGTCGGGCTCGAGGTTTTCGCTGTGGGGGGCGGCGATCAGCAGATCCCAGGTCTGCTGCAGGGCTTCGGCGAGGTCGTCGCTGGAGGTCAGGCGATGGGCGCGGGTGGCGTGGCCGGCGTTGCGGAACAGGCTGATCAGGCGCTCGGCCTCGTTCTGCGAGTCCTCGAGGAGCAGCAGGCGGACGGTTTTCTTTTCGGTGGGCATGGTTGGCCAGGAACCAGCGCCGCAGGGGCGCACAAACGCGGCAGAGGGAAATGCTCGGAAATCTACAAGGACTCCCAGAGCGAGTCAAAGCCAACCGGCTCGCTGTCGCCGGCCAGTCGCAAGGTTGTGACCGGTTTCCCGTCGGCAGGTTCGGTGCGTGGCGCCGGTGCCTCGAGCGGGCGGTACTCGAACTGGTTGAAGCTGCCGCTGAGGGTGTGGCGGCGGGTGAGCTGCACTGCCTGCTCCTTGCCGTCGAGGTTGAGGAAGATCTTCTGCCCCTGCTGGAACGGCAGGGTCGGCGCGATCAGCAGGTCCGGGCGACCCAGTGCCGGGATGGCGCTGAGCAGCAGGCCGCGCAGGTACTGCCCCTGGGGCTTGCCGTCGTTCTGGGGGCGCAGGCCGCAGGGCTTGGCGCGCGGGGCGAGCAGTTCGATGCCGAGCTGCAGGCCGCTGCCGCGGGGCTGGCGGATCCAGCGGATCAGGGCGATGTTCCAGCCACGCTCGCCGGGGTGCTGCAGGCCGATCAGGTCGCCGGTCTGCAACTGGTCGGGCGGCGTGTCGTCCCAGGCCAGGCAGAAGCCGCCGGGGCTGTGGTTGATCACCTGCAGCTGGTGGCGCGGATACTGGCCGCTCTCGTCGGGGGCGTCGCGGCCGGGGGTGTAGTCGATGCTGGGCTGCTGGCGGCGCAGCAGCGCCTCGTTGCGCGAGGCGTCGAAGGCGCGGTTCCACGGGTCGCGCTCGCGTTCGTGGCGCTGGAAGTCGACGCTGACGGCGGTGGCTGGCAGCTGCAGGGTGTCGGCGAAGCTGCGCTGGCCGGCGATGTGGTAGTGCAGCGCGCGGATGCCCAGGCAGGCGCTGAGCGTGCCGCTGCCGGGCATGCGGCTGAAGGCGCGCTCGGCGGGGGCGCTCCAGGCGGTGCACAGGTGCTGCAGCAGGTCGTCGCCGACGCCATGGGGCATGGACAGGCGGCTGCCCTGGCGCTGCACGGTGCCGAGCCGCAGGTAGGTGCGCAGCTCGCCGACCAGGGCCTGCGGGTCGAGGCCGAGCAGCTGCGCGGGGTCCTCGTTGTGCAGCAGGCTGGCGTAGCGCGGCGGGCTGTCGGTGCCCGGGGCGAAGGCGAACAGGCTGCCGGGCAGGCGCGCGTCCTGCAGGACGGCGCGGGGGCTCCACGCCGGCAGCGCTTCGCCGAGCTGGAGGATGGCCTGCTGGCGCAGCTGGTTGCAGCGTGCGCTGCCCAGCAGCAGGCTGGCCAGGTAGCACTGCTCGATGGTCTGTTCGCGGCCGTCGATGCCCGGCAGCGGCAGGCGCTGGAGCTGGCGGGCGGCGGCGGCGCGGTAGAGCTGGTGCAGCTCCAGCCAGAAACCCTGGCTGGGCGGCATGTAGAGCAGGCTGAACTGGCAGAGCATCTGGTACAGCGCGTGCTGGCCCAGCAACAGGGCGCGGGCGCACAGCTGGCGGCTGGCATCGCTGGGCGGCAGGGCCAGCGCCTCGCTGGCGGTCAGCTTGGCGGCGCGCGCCAGCTGCTGCTGCAGGGTCTGGCACAGGGCGGCGATCTGCTGGCGGCGCTCGTCGAGGATCACCACCGGGCTGCGCAGGTGCTTCTGCAGCTGGCCGCAGATGAACAGCACCTCCGGCTCGAGCAGCTCGAGCAACTGCTGGCGGTTGGCCGGCGGCGTGCGCAGGCGGTTGAGTTCCTGCAGGGCGGTATACAGGCGGCGGGCGGTTTCGCCGAGGTTGGCCTTGGGCAGCTCGGCGATCCAGCCGCGCAGCGCCGCCGGCTGCGCCGCGGCGAAGGACAGGCTGGCCAGGTCCGGCGGTGTGACGCGCAACAGGTCGTAGGAGGAGTGCAGGTCCATGGTGTCTCGCTCGGAACAGGGAATGCGGGCTCAACCCTGGGCGCGGCCGCCGGCGCGCTAGCGTTCAGTCTAGCCGAAAAGCCTGCCTGGCCGTTGATCTGCGGCAGGTTGTCGCTGCGCCCTGCCGCACCGGGGCGGGCCTCAGCCCGGCAGGCCCAGTTGCTGGCCCATGCGCAGCGGGCTGCCGGCGCTCAGGCCCTCGGCCCAGCGTACCTGCTCGGGACCGAACAGCACGATGGCGGTGGAACCGAGCTTGAAGCGGCCGAGCTCGGCGCCCTTCTCCAGGTGGATGGGCTGCTGCACCGCAGGACCGTAGCGGAAGTGCCTGAGCGCGCGTTTCGGCGGAGTGACCAGGCCGGCCCACACCGTCTCGACGCTGGCGACGATCATCGCGCCGACCAGCACCACGGCCATCGGCCCGCGCTCGGTGTCGAACAGGCAGACCACCCGCTCGTTGCGGGCGAACAGCTCGGGTACGTTTTCGGCAGTGAAGCCGTTGACCGAGAACAGCCGGCCCGGCACGTAGACCATTTCCCTCAACGTCCCCGCCAGCGGCATGTGCACGCGGTGGTAGTCCCTGGGCGACAGGTAGACGGTGGCGAACTGGCCGCCCATGAAGGGCGCGGCCATCTCGGCGTCGCCGCCGAGCAGTTCGAGTACGCTGAAGCTATGGCCCTTGGCCTGGAAGATGCGGCCGTGCTCGATCGGACCGAGCTGGCTGATGGCGCCGTCGGCCGGACTGAGGATGGCGCCGGGGGTGGCGTCCAGCGGCCGGGTGCCCTCGCGCAGGGCGCGGGTGAAGAAGGCGTTGAAGTGCTCGTAGGCGTGCGGGTTGCCGACCTCGGCCTCGCTCATGTCGACCTGGTAGCGACGCACGAACCAGCTGATCAGCGGGTTCTTGAACCAGTCGGCGCGGCACTCGGCGGCCATGCCGATCAGTCGCGACAGGGCGTGGTGCGGCAGCAGGTACTGGCCGAGGAGAAACAGGCGTTCTTTGGGAGTCATGGGCGGGTCCTTAGCATTCCACCGGCGTGTCGGGATGGTTGCCCCATTCCGACCAGGAGCCGGCGTAGGCCTTGATGTTCGGGTAGCCGAGCGCGCGCATCGCCAGGTAGGTGAAGCCGGAGCGGCGGTGGGTCTGGCAGTGGGTGACGATGGTCTTGTCCGGAGTGATGCCGCGGGCGGCGAGCAGTTCGCGCAGGTCCGCGCGCAGGCGCAGGGCGCGGGCCGGATCCTGGCAGTCGGTCCAGTTCAGGTTGATGGCGCCGGGGATGTGTCCGCCCCTGGCCGCCAGCACCTTCTCGCCGCGGTACTCCTCGGGCGAGCGGGCGTCCCAGATCAGCAGGTCGTCGTCGTGCAGGTGCGCGAGGAGGTACTCGCGGCTGGCCAGCACGTCGGCCACCGGCTGCACGGCGACCGGGGCGCCGACCGGCGCCGGCACCGCGCCGGACAGTTCGCGGCCCTCGGCCAGCCAGGCCTGCAGGCCGCCGTTCAGGTGGTGCCAGCGGCGGTGGCCGATCAGGTCGAGCAGCCAGCCGAAACGCCCGGCCCAGGGGCCGCCCTCGTCGTCGTAGAGCACGTAGACGGCGTCGGCGCGGTGGCCCAGCTCGCCGAGCAGCGCCTGGAAGTCGCTCCACACCGGCAGCAGCCCGGGCGCCGGCGGCTGGCCGAGCTGGGTGCGCCGGGTGTCGACGTGCCGCGCGCCGGGGATGTGCCCCTCGGCATAGCGGGCGGCGGGGGTCAGGTCGACCAGGATCAGCTCCGGCGCGTTCAGGCGGCTGGCCAGTTCGGCCGGCTCGATCAGCAGCGGCAGGTCGGAGAAGGCGAACATGACGGGCTCCGGTGGCGTGGGAAAAACAGGAGTGTACTGAAATGCGGCGGCTGGCCGTAGGGCGATTGTCCACCAGTCAGGCTGCGGCGTGAGTCGACAGAAAACCGCGGCGCGGGTTTTCTACCCTACGGCTTTGCCGCTGCACGCCCACCCGTCCTCAATACTCGTCCTTGGGCAGGCTGGCGAGGATATGCCGGTAGCTGGCCAGGCGCTGCGGATGGATGCGGCCGTCCTCCAGCGCCTGCAGCAGCGCGCAGCCGGGCTCGCGGTCGTGCTGGCAGTCGCGGAAGCGGCAGCGGCCGATGAGCTCGCGGAATTCGACGAAGCCGTCCTCGACGTCGGCGCGGGTGACGTGGCCGAGGCTGAACTCGCGGATGCCGGGCGAGTCGATCAGCTCGCCGCCGCCGGGGAAGTGGAACAGCCGCGCGGTGGTGGTGGTGTGGGTGCCCTTGCCGGTCAGTTCGGACAGGGCGCCGACGCGCAGGTCGACGCCCGGCAGCAGGGCGTTGACCAGCGACGACTTGCCCACCCCGGACTGGCCGACGAACACGCTGACCCGGCCGTCCAGCGCCGCGCGCAGCTCGTCCATGGCGTTGCCGTTGTGCGCCGAGACTTCCAGCAGCGGATAGTCGAGGGCGCGGTACACGTCGAGCAGGGCGTCCAGCTTGGCCGCGTTGGCCTCGTCGATCAGGTCGGCCTTGTTCATCAGCAGCAGCGGGCGGATGCCGGCGTGGTCGGCGGCGATCAGGTAGCGGTCGATCAGGTTGGCGTGCGGCTCGGGCAGCGGGGCGAAGACGATGACGATCTGGTCGACGTTGGCCGCCACCGGCTTGAGCACGCCGCGCATGTCCGGGCGGCACAGCTCGGAGGCGCGCGGCAGCTGGGCGACGATCACGCCGATGCCCTGGTTGCCGGCGCGCCACACCACGCGGTCGCCGGTGACCAGCGCCGGCAGGTTGGCGCGCAGGTGGCAGCGGAACACCTGGCCGGCCAGCTCGCCGTCGAGCGCCTCGACCTCGACCTGCACGCCGAAGTGGGCGATCACCAGGCCGTTCTGCTCGGGGCCGAGGTCGCCGCCCTCCAGCTCCTCGACCGCGCGCGACTCGCGCTTGGCGGCGCGGGCGGCGCGTTCTTCCTGGATCTTCTCGATGCGCCAGCTCTGCCGGCGGGTCAGTTGGCGTTTGGCCATGATGCGTCCGTGGGTGAATTCCGGCGGCGAGTCTAGCACGCCCGTGGGCAGCGGGATGCCGGGTGCGGCCTGCTAGAATGCGCGGATCAACCGAGGACTCCCGCCATGCAGAACCCGCAGAACCTGATCTGGATCGACCTGGAAATGACCGGCCTCGATCCCGAGACCGACGTCATCATCGAGATGGCCACCATAGTCACCGACGCCCAGCTCAACGTGCTGGCCGAGGGCCCGGCCCTGGTGATCCACCAGAGCGACGCGGTGCTGGCCGGCATGAATCCCTGGTGCGTCGAGCAGCACGGCAAGAGCGGGCTGACCCAGCGGGTGCGCGACAGCCGGCTGAGCGAGGCCGAGGCCGAGGAGCAGACCATCGCCTTCCTCCAGCAGTGGGTGCCGGCCGGGGTGTCGCCGATGTGCGGCAACAGCATCGGCCAGGACCGTCGCTTCCTCGCCCGCTACATGCCGCAGCTGGAGGCCTTCTTCCACTATCGCAACATCGACGTCTCCACCCTCAAGGAGCTGGCCGCGCGCTGGGCGCCGGCGGTCAAGGAATCCTTCGTCAAGCAGGGCAGCCACCTGGCGCTGGACGACATCCGCGAGTCGATCGCCGAGCTGCGCCACTACCGCGAGCACTTCATTCGCTGCTGACCGGCGTTTCGGCCGCGGCCGCCGTGCGCGCCAGCAGCTCGCCCATCGCCTGCGCGTTCAGCGGTCGCGACAGGCGATAACCCTGGCCGTGGCGGCAGCCGTGCCAGCGCAGGAAGTCGTGCTGGGCGGCGGTCTCGATGCCCTCGGCGATGCAGGTCATGCCCAGCGCGTGGGCCATGCCGATGATGGCGACGGTGAGCGCGGCATAGTCGTCGCAGTCCGGCAGGTCGCTGATGAACGAGCGGTCGATCTTCAGGGTGTCCAGCTTGAAGTGCTTGAGGTAGCTCAGCGACGAGTAGCCGGTGCCGAAGTCGTCCATCGCCAGGCGCACGCCCTGCGCCTTGAGGCGCTGCAGGGTGGCCTGCACCTGTTCGAGGTTTTCCGCCAGCACGCTCTCGGTCAGTTCCAGCTCCAGCAGCCACGCCGACAGGCCGCTGCGCGCCAGGGTGCGCTGCACCACCTCGGCCAGATCGCCGTGGCGGAACTGCAGCGCCGAGACGTTCACCGCCACGCGCAGCGGCGGCAGCCCGGCGGCCTGCCAGGCCATCGCCTGGCGGCACGCCTCGTTGAGCGCCCAGGCGCCCAGCGGCAGGATCAGCCCGCTGTCCTCGGCGATGGGGATGAACTTGTCCGGCGGCACCTGGCCGAGCACCGGGTTGTGCCAGCGCAGCAGCGCCTCGCAGCCGCTCAGGCGGCCGCTGGCCAGATCGTACTGCGGCTGGTAGTGCAGGCTCAGCTCGTCGCGCACCAGCGCCTGGCGCAGGCGGTTCTCCAGCTCGAGGTGCTCGCGCACCCGGGTGTTCATCGCCGCGGCGAAGAACTGGAAGTTGTTCCGCCCCGCCGCCTTGGCGTGATACATCGCCGTGTCGGCGTTCTTCAGCAGGGTCTCCACGTCCTCGCCATCGGCCGGGCAGAGGGCGATGCCGATGCTCGGGGTGACCGCCAGCTCGTGCTCGCCGACGCTGTAGTGGCCGCTGCAGGCCTGCAGCAGCGCCTGCGCCACCTGGGCCGCCTGGCCGGCCTGGGTCAGCCCCTCCAGCAGGATGACGAACTCGTCGCCGCCCAGGCGACTGACCGTGTTGCCGGCGCGTACCGCGCCCGACAGGCGCTGCGCCACCTGGATCAGCAGGCCGTCGCCGACGGCGTGGCCGAGCGAGTCGTTGATGTTCTTGAAGCGGTCGAGGTCGATGAACAGCACGGCCAGCTGCAGGTCGTCGCGGCGGGCGCGGGCCACGGCCTCGGTGAGGCGGGCGAGCAGGCGGGCGCGGTTGGGCAGCTGGGTCAGCGGGTCGGTTTCCGCCTGCTGGCGCAGACGGACCTGGCCGGCGGCGATGTCCGCCTGGTAGCGCGCGAAGCGGTGCGTCAGCCAGCGCGACAGGCCGACTGCCAGGCCGAGGGCCAGCAGCATCACCAGCAGCAGGGCCTGGGCGGTGGTGCGGAAGTCCTGGTGCAGGCTCTGTTCGAGCTTGCGCTGGCGCTCGGCCAGTCCCGTCTCCAGGTCGTCGAGGTAGACGCCGCTGACCAGGATCCAGTCCCAGGCCTCCAGGTTGCTGACCAGCGCCAGCTTGCTGCTCAGCTGCGGGTTGCTGAGGCCGCGCCACTGGTAGCGGGTGAGGCCGCCGCCGTTGCGGCTGGCCTCGAGGATGCGCTGGATCACCGCCTGCTCCTCGGTCGGCAGCTCGTCGACGTAGCGCCCCTCGGCTGCCGGGTTGCTCGGCGACAGCAGCACCCGGCCGTCGCGGTGGATCACCGCGATGTAGCCGTTGGCGCCGATGCGGGTGGCGCGCAGCTGGCGCAGGGCCTGCTGCTGCAGCTGCTGCTCGACCTTGTAGAGGTATTCGCCGGTGCCGATCAGCCAGCCGAACGGCTCGAACACCCGTGCGTAGGCGATCTTCTCGGCCATTTCGTCGGGCTTGCCCGGGGCGTACCAGCGGTAGCGGGTGAAGCCGTGCTGCTGCGGGTTGTCCACCGCCGCCAGCAGGTCGCGCATGATGGGGCGGCCGTCGACATCGTGGTTGTCGAGCAGCGAACGCCCCTCGCGCTCGGGGTTGATCGGCAGCAGCACGCAGTTGCCGGCCAGGTCGTCGATGAAGAAGTAGCCGCTGCCGTCGAAGAAGCGCAGCGGGCGGAGGGTGTCGACGATCAGCCGGCGGATCTCGTCTTCCGTGCGGCGCCCCCGTTCGCGGCGGTAGATGGCCTCGGCGATCTGCACGGCATGGTCGACCTGCTGGCGCAGGTCGCGCTTGAGCACGGCCTCGCTGCTCTGGCGCAACTGGTCGAGCTGGTCGTGCAGGGTGGTCAGCGAGGACTCGAGGATGGCCTCCTGCTGGCGCAGTTCGGCGGCCTCGAGGGCCAGGCTGTCGGCGCGGAAGTTGCGCGTCTGCTGCAGGGTGAAGTAGCTGCCCAGGGCGAGGGTCAGGACGAACACCAGCGCCAGCATGCCGAACAGCTGCAGGCGCAGGAGATTGTTGTCGGTCATCGCCATGGGGCGCGCACCTTGCTCGGAAGGATTCCAGTCCCTGGTCAGCCGCAGCTCAGCGCGGTAGCCGGTGTTCGTCGAACTGTCCAGCCGCGCAGTCCGATTCGGACCGACGGCTGGCGGTTTTGTGGCTGGGTTCGCATTCTAGTGGGAGCACCGGATTTCGCCCAGCGGCCAATGGTCGAGGTTTCCAGGCTCAACCGTAGCGCTTGTGCGCCTCGATGGCCAGACCGCTGCCGATACCGCCGAAGCGGTTGCCTTCGACCGGGCGGGCATTGGGCAGCAGGGCGGCGACGCTCGCGCGCAGGGCCGGGATGCCGCTGGAGCCGCCGGTGAAGAACAGGGTGTCGACCTGTTCGGCACTCACCCCGGCGTCCGCCAGCAGGCGGTCGATGCCGGCGTCGATGCGTGCCAGCGAGGTGGCGATGGACTCCTCGAACAGCGGGCGGGTCAGGGTGGCGGCCAGTCCCGCCTCGACCCGGGTGAAATCGATGGTGCGGCTGGCCTGCTCGGTGAGGGCGATCTTGCTGTCCTCCACCTCGATGGCCAGCCAGTGGCCGGCGCGCTGTTCGATCAGGCGCAGCAGGCGGTCGATGCCGGTCGGGTCCTGGATGTCGTAGCGCATGCTTTCCAGGGCGATCCGCGACTTCTGCGCGTAGACCGCGTTGATGGTGTGCCAGGTGGCCAGGTTGATGTGGTGGCTGGTCGGCATCAGCGCGTCGCTCTTCATCCGGCTGCCGTAGCCGAACAGCGGCATCACCCCGGCCAGGCTGAGCTGGCGGTCGAAGTCGGTGCCGCCGATGTGCACGCCGCCGGTGGCGAGGATGTCGTCCTGGCGCTCGGCCAGGGCGCGGCGCGCGGGCGAGAGACGCACCAGCGAGAAGTCCGAGGTGCCGCCGCCGATGTCGACGATCAGCACCAGTTCCTCGCGGTCGATGCCGGCCTCGTAGTCGAAGGCCGCGGCGATCGGCTCGTACTGGAAGGAGATGTCCCTGAAGCCCAGGTCGCGGGCCACCTGCATCAGGGTGTCGGCGGCCTCGCGGTCGGCGGCGGGGTCGTCGTCGACGAAGAACACCGGGCGGCCCAGCACCACCTGCTCGAACGGCCGGCCGGCCTCGGCCTCGGCACGCTGCTTCAGCTCGCCGAGGAACAGGCCGAGGATCTGGGTGAACGGCAGGGCGCTGCCCAGCACGGTGGTGGCGCTGCCCAGCAGCGGCGAGCCGAGCAGGCTCTTCAGCGAGCGCATCAGGCGCCCCTCGTAGCCGTCCAGGTATTCGCCCAGCGCCTGGCGGCCGAACGCCGGGCGCTGCTCCTCGAAGTTGAAGAACAGCACCGAGGGCAGGGTGTCCTTGCCGTCTTCCAGGGCGATCAGGTTGCCCTGACCGGGCCGCAGCCAGCCGACGGTGGAGTTGGAGGTGCCGAAGTCGATGCCGCAGGCGCGGGCAGGCGAGGCGAGGGTCATGGGAAGCGGCTCCGGAAAAAACGGCCGCGCATTCTATGCGAGAGCGGCGCCGAATGGGCGCCGCTCCGTCGATTTCAGTGCTTGTCGCGGTGATGCGCCGCCATGATCTCCTCCAGGCTCAGCCCGGTGAGGTCGTGGATGGTGCGCCACAGGTAGTAGAGGATCGCCATCATCATCAGCATCGAGGGGATGGCGATCATCGGGTAGCTGAGCAGGTTCATGTGCGCCAGCTCGGCGTTGAACGCCTCGCTGCCGGCCGGGCTGGTGACCAGCCAGCGGGCGAGGATGTAGTTCATCGCCGCGGAGAAGAAGAAGGTGCCGCTCAGCCACCAGGTGGCCTTGAGCAGGCGCCGCTCGAAGGCGGCGGTCTGCCCGCGGGCATCCAGCTGCTGCTGGATGCGTTCCACGTCGAGCACGTTCCTGTTGTACAGCAGGCTGTAGATCAGCGGCTTGCTGGTGCGGGTGGAGAACAGCACGGCCAGGCCGATGATGCCGGGGATGGTCGCCTCCTTGACCGCCAGCCAGCGGCTGTCCAGCTGCAGCAGGCCGATGCCGCCGGTGAGCAGCACGCTGGCCAGGCCCAGCAGGGCGATGAAGTTGAACTTGCGGTAGCGCAGCAGCTCGAAGGCGCCCCAGCCCAGCGGGAAGGCCAGGGCCAGCGCCAGCGCGCCGTCGGCGCCGAGGCGCTCGGGGCTGCTCAGTTTCATCAGCACCAGCGAGGGCAGCAGGATGCTCACCGCCAGGTCGACCAGCGGGCGCGGCTTGTGGGTGGGGCGGGAGGCGTCGGTCATGCTTTGCGTCTTGTCCATCGGGAGTCTTGGGGTGCCGGCCAGCGGCTTGGTGAGGAGCGCCACGATACCGCAGAGCGGCTCAGGCGTCCTTCTGCCGGGTGCCGAAGATCTTGTCGCCGGCATCGCCCAGGCCGGGAATGATGTAGCCGTGCTCGTTGAGGCGCTCGTCGATCGAGGCGGTGTAGATGCGCACCTCCGGGTGCGCCGCGGTCACCGCGGCGATGCCTTCCGGCGCGGCGACCAGCACCAGGGCGCGGATCTCCCGGCAGCCGGCCTTCTTCAGCATGTCGATGGTGGCGATCAGCGAGCCGCCGGTGGCCAGCATCGGATCGACGATCATCGCCAGGCGGCGGTCGATTTCCGGCACCAGCTTCTCCAGGTAGGTCTGCGCCTCGAGGGTCTCCTCGTTGCGCGCCAGGCCGATGACGCTGACCTTGGCGCTGGGGATCAGGCTGAGCACGCCGTCGAGCATGCCGATGCCGGCGCGCAGGATCGGCACCACGGTGATCTTCTTGCCGGCGATGCGCTCGACCTGGACCGCGCCGCACCAGCCCTCGATGGTCTGGTCCTCCAGCGGCAGATCCTGGGTGGCCTCGTAGGTCAGCAGGGCGCCGAGTTCCTGGGCCAGCTCGCGGAAATTCTTCGTGCTGATGTCGGCGCGGCGCATCAGGCCGAGCTTGTGGCGGATCAGCGGATGACGAATCTCGTGCACGGGCATGGGCAGGCTCTCCGGCGGCAGGCGGGCAGGGATGGCATAGAGTAAAGCATCCGCCGCCGGCGGCCGAGTGCCGGCGCACTGGCGGCCGTCCGCCGAGACTTGCCGGCCGGCCGGCTGGCCGGTACCTTTCGCCCCTTTGCCCGCCCGGGCCCACCTCCGGAGACCTGCCATGTCCGTCGATCTCGCCCACATCCGCCAGGTGATGGCGGAAGCCGACTGCCTGTACACCGCCGAGCAACTGGACGCCGCCATCGCGCGGATGGCCGGGCAGATCGGTACCGACCTCGCCGAGCGTAATCCGCTTGTGTTCTGCGTGATGAACGGCGGGCTGATCTTCGCCGGCAAGCTGCTGCCGCTGCTGGACTTCCCGCTGGAGGTGTCCTACCTGCACGCCACCCGCTACCGCGGCGAGACCAGCGGCGGCGAGCTGTTCTGGAAAGCCAAGCCGGAAATGTCGCTGATCGACCGCGACGTGCTGATCGTCGACGACATCTTCGACGAGGGCCACACCCTGGCCGCCATCGTCGACTACTGCAAGCACGCCGGCGCTCGCGCGGTGCACACCGCGGTGCTGATCGACAAGGAGCACGACCGCAAGGCCAGCCCGGACATGGACGCCAGCTACGTCGGCCTGCCCTGCGTCGATCGCTACATCTTCGGCTACGGCATGGACTACAAGGGCTACTGGCGCAACGCGCCGGGGATCTACGCGGTCAAGGGCATGTGAGGCCCTTGGTAGGGTGGGTCAGCCGCGCAGCGGCGTAAAACCCACCACCGCGACCGCGAGGTCGCGCATGGTAGTGCCAGGCCTGCGGCCTGGTTGGTGGATTACGGCCTGCGGCCTAATCCACCCTACGCGGAGCCGGCGACCGCCGCCTCCGCTTTCTCCTCCCGCTCCGCCAGCCAGCGCAGCGCCTTGCCGCGCGCCTGATCCAGGTCGCGCACGTAGGCCAGCTGGTGGCTGTGCAGGTGGATGCCGGCGCGGCGCAGTTGCAGGCGCACCCGCGAGCTGGTGCCGCTGAAGATCAGGCCGACGCCGTGGTGGCGGAAGTCGCGCAGCACGGTGTCCAGTGCCGCCAGCGCGGTCATGTCCAGCAGCGGCACCGCGCTGAGGTCGACGATCACCACCTTCACCCCCGGGGTGAAGCGGCGCAGGGTGTTCAGCGCCTTCTCCGCCGCGCCGAAGAACAGCGGGCCGCGGATCGCGTAGGCCGCCACGTGCTCGGGCAGGTCGCCGAGCGCCTGGTGGAAGTGCCGCGGCAGCGGCGCCGCGTCGGTCAGTGCGCTCATCTGGCGGATGAACAGGCCGGCGGCCAGCAGCAGGCCGGCGCCCACCGCCAGCACCATGTCGAATGCCACGGTCAGCACCAGGCAGGTGAGCAGCACCAGCACGTCGCTGCGCGGGGCGATGCGCAGGGTGTGCACCACGTGCGGCGCCTCGGCCATGTTCCACGCCACCATCAAGAGCAGCGCGGCCAGCGCGGCCATCGGCAGGTAGCTGAACAGCGGCGCCAGCAGCAGCATGGCGGCGAGCACCACGCCGGCATGGATGATCGCCGCCAGCGGCGAGAAGGCGCCGGCGCGCACGCTGGCGGCGCTGCGGGCGATCGCCGCGGTGGCGGTAATGCCGCCGAACAGCGGGGCGATCAGGTTGCCCAGGCCCTGGCCGATCAGCTCGCCGTTGGGATCGTGCTTGCTGCCGGTCATACCGTCGGCGACCACCGCGCAGAGCAGCGACTCGATGGCGCCGAGCATGGCGATGGCCATCGCCGGGGCCAGCAGCTCGCGGACCAGCGCGAGACTCAGCGGCGCGGCGTCCGGCAACTGCCAGGGCAGGGCGAATCCCGGCAGGTAGGGCGGGATGCCCGGGTGGGTCACGCCATCGAGGCTGTAGCTGAAGCGCTCGCCGAGGGTGGCGACACCGAGGCCGGCCAGCTCCAGCAAGAGGCCGAGCAGGGTGCCGACCGCCAGTGCGGCGAGGTGGCCGGGAACCTTCGGCACCAGGCGCGGCCAGGCGATCAGCACGCCGAGGGTGACGGCGGCGACCAGCGCGTCACCGAGGTGCGCGGTGGGCAGGGCCAGCGCCAGGTCGTACATCTGCTCGGGGAAGTGCGCGGCGCTGCCGGTCACCGTCAGGCCGAGGGCGTCCTTGAGCTGCAGGCCGGCGATGACCACGCCGATGCCGGCGGTGAAGCCGAGGGTCACCGGGTAGGGCACGAACTGGATCAGCCGGCCGGCCTTGAGCAGGCCGAGGGCGATCAGGATCGCCCCGGCGAGCATGCTGCACAGCAGCAGGCCGGACAGGCCGTGCTGCTGGACGATGGGCAGCAGGATCACCACGAAGGCGGCGGTGGGGCCGGAGATGTTGAAGCGCGAGCCGCCGGTCAGGGCGATCAGCGGCGCGGCGATCAGCACGGTGTACAGGCCATGCTGCGGTGGTGCGCCCACGGCGATGGCCAAGGCCATGGCCAGCGGGATGGCGATGATGCCGACGGTGAGACCGGCGAGGATGTCGCCGCGCAGGGCGCGGCGGTCGTAGCCGGCGCGCAGGGCCTGGCGCCAGGCGGTGAACAGCGGAACGCGCGCGAGCCGGGACATTCTTCTACTCCGTTATATTTCCCCACTTCATAAGAGGGTAAGCCGTTTGCCGGTGAACGGCTATCGGACGGAGGTGGAAGTCCCGGCCCGCGGGCCGGTCAGCCCAGCCAGCCGCTCAGTTTGGCGGCGTTCCAGGCGGCGTACAGGGCCAGGGCGACGAAGCACAGCGCGGAGATGCGGTGGATCAGCGTCATCGGCAGCCGGTCGGCGGAGAAGTGCGCGGCCAGCACCACCGGCACGTTGGCGATCAGCATGCCGAGGGTGGTGCCGGCGACCACCAGCCAGAAGTAGTCGTACTGGGCGGCCAGCATCACCGTGGCGATCTGCGTCTTGTCGCCCATCTCGGCGATGAAGAAGGCGACCAGGGTGGTGAGGAACGGACCAAAGCGCTTGAAGTGCGAGGCTTCCTCCTCCTCGTCGATCTGGTCCGGCACCAGCATCCAGGCGGCGACGGCGAGGAAGCTGGCGGCGAGGATCCAGCTCAGGGTGGCTTCACTGAAGAAGGAGGCGACCCACTTGCCGATGGCGCCGGCCGCGAAGTGGTTGGCCACGGTGGCGACCAGGATGCCCCAGATGATCGGCCAGGGCCGGCGGAACCGGGCGGCGAGGAGCAGGGCGAGCAGCTGGGTCTTGTCGCCGATCTCGGCGAGGGCCACCAGGCCGGTGGGGACGAACAGGGATTGCAGGGCTTCCATCGGACATTCCAGAGGGGCGGGACAACGACGGCATGACACGCACGGCCTGCCCGCCCCGGGTCGGCTGTGAGTGTCATGAGTCTTGTCGAACCGCGGCGCCGGGCTGGCCGGTGCGGGTTGTGCGCGCCATGGTCTGCGGACCAAGTGTGTTGACGCGCACGCCGCCGAATCGCTCGGCGGCAGACTACTCCCTCAGGACGGCGCGCATTGTGCCCAAGGTGCGCCGCGCGGGCAAGCGCGCCGGGCTGTCGCCGATCTGCTGTAGGGGCGAATGAATTCGCCCCTACAGGCGCTAGCTGCGCCGCGCCGAATACACGCGGAAGCCGTCGCGTTCGGCCAGCACCGTGCAGGGGCCGAGGTGCTGCTCGATCAGCGGCGCGTACCTGAGGAAGCTGTTGGCCACCAGGCGCAGCTCGCCGCCGGGGCGCAGGTGGCGGGCGGCGTCGCGCAGCAGCTGCTCGGTGGCCTGGTAGTCGGTGTGCACGCCCTGGTGGAACGGCGGGTTGCTGACGATGGCGGCCAGGCCGGCCGGGGCATCCATGATGCCGCGGCCGGCCTGCACCTCGGCCTGCAGGCCGTTGGCGGCCAGGGTCAGGCGGCTGCTGGCCACCGCGAAGGCGTCGACGTCCAGCAGGTGCAGCCGGCTGTCCGGGTAGCGGCGCTGCAACGCGGCGCCGAGCACGCCGGCGCCGCAGCCGAAATCGAGCACTTCGCCCTGCGGCAGGCCGTCGAGGTGTTCGAGCAGCAGGCGCGAGCCGACGTCCAGGCGGCCGTGGCTGAACACTCCGGGCAGGCTGACCACCTGCAGCTCGCCATCCGCCGTGGCCACCGGGTAGTGGCGGGCGAGGGTCTCCAGCTCCGGCGCCGTCGGGGCTTGCTCGACCGTCACCTGCCACAGCTGGCAGTGGCGCGCGCTGTCCAGTTTGCGCGAGCGGCCGAACGGCTCCAGCTGCTTCGCCGCGCGCTCGATGCCGGCGCGCTTCTCGCCGACCAGCCACAGCGGCGCGCCGGACAGGCGTGCGGCCAGCGCGGCCAGCAGGTAGTCGGTCAGCTCGCGCGACTTGGGCAGGAACAGCACGGCGCCGGCGAACGCCTGCGCCGGCACCCGGGTGCCGAACTGGCAGCGCCCCGGATGGCGCGCGGCGACGGCGCTGTGTTCGTCCCAGTGCCAGCTCCAGCCATGGGCCTCGGGCAGTTCGCCGAGCAGGCCGTCGGCCGGCAGGCCGGCGAGCAGCACGGGACCGCTGAACAGTTCGGCCTGACGCAACAGCACTTCGCTACGCGGATCCATGGACACCTCCGGAACAAAAGGGCGGGCAGATTAGGCAAAGGCCCGGCGGCTGGCAAATCCGCAAGCCGTAGGGTGCGCCGTGCGCACCATCAAGGCCGGGTGGTGCGCATGGCGCACCCTACGAGACCACCCGCATCGGCGCACCGGCCAGGAAGGCTGCGGCGTTCTCCGCCAGCTGGCCGACGATGCGCTGGCGCGCCTCGCGGCTGCCCCAGGCGCTGTGCGGGGTGACGATCAGGCGCGGCACGTCCGGGGCGAGCAGCGGGTTGCCGTCCTTGGGCGGCTCGACGCTGAGCACGTCGGTGGCCGCGCCGCCCAGCTGGCCGGCGCGCAGGGCGTCGGCCAGCGCCTGCTCGTCGACCAGGCCGCCGCGGGCGGTGTTGACCAGGAAGGCGCCGGGCTTCATCAGGGCGATCTCGCGGGCGCCGATCAGGTTGCGGGTCTGCTCGGTCAGCGGGCAGTGCAGGGTCAGTGCGTCGACCTGCGGCAGCAGCTGGTCCAGCGGCAGGCGGCCGTCGTGGGCGGGACGGCCGGGCAGCAGGCCGAGCAGCACGCGCATGCCGAAGGCGCGCGCCAGCTGCGCCACCGCGCTGCCCAGCTCGCCGTGGCCGAGCAGGCCGAGGGTCTTGCCCTCCAGCTCGACGATGGGGAAGTCCAGCAGGCAGAACTGGCTGGCCTGCTGCCAGCGCCCGGCGCGCACCGCGGCCTGGTAGTCGGGGAGGCGGGTGGCCAGGGCGAGCAGCAGCATCAGGGTGTGCTGGGCCACCGACGGGGTGCCGTAGCCCTGGCAGTTGCACACGACGACGCCGTGGGCGCGGGCGGCGGCCAGGTCGACGTTGTTGGTGCCGGTGGCGGCGATCAGCACCAGCTTCAGCTCGGGGCAGGCGGCGAAGGTGGCGGCGTCCAGGCGGACCTTGTTGCTGATCGCCACCTGCGCGCCCTCGAGGCGCTCGGCGACCTGCCCGGGGGCGGTCTGCGTGTGCAGCACCAGCTCGGCGAACACCGCGCGCAGCGGCGCCAGGTCGAGGTCGCCGAGGTCGAGGGAGGGATGGTCGAGGAATACGGCTCGGGTCATAGGACTGTCCTTGCAGGCTGGGCGGGCGCCGTCCTGAGCCGGCGCGCTGTCATCGCCGCAGCCTAGCGGAAAGCGCCGCAGGCGTGCAGCCCGCGGCGCCCGTCCGCAACCCTCAGTCCAGCAGCTCGACCGCCACCGCGGTGGCCTCGCCGCCGCCGATGCACAGGGCGGCGACGCCGCGCCGGCCGCCGGTCTGGCGCAGGGCATTGAGCAGGGTGACGATGATCCGCGAACCGGTGGAGCCGATCGGGTGGCCCTGGGCGCAGGCGCCGCCGTAGACGTTCACCTTCGCCGGGTCCAGGTCGTGCTCGCGGATCGCCAGCATGGTGACCATGGCGAAGGCCTCGTTGAGCTCGAACAGGTCGACATCGCCCTTGCTCCAGCCGGTCCTGGCGAACAGCTTGGCGAGGGCGCCGACCGGCGCAAGGGTGAACTCGCCCGGCTCCTGGCTCTGGGTGGCGTGGCCGACGATCCGCGCCAGCGGCTTGAGCCCGCGCCGTGCGGCTTCCTCGGCGCTCATCAGCAGCAGCGCCGAGGCGCCGTCGGAGATCGAGCTGGAGTTGGCGGCGGTGATGGTGCCGTCCTTGCGGAACGCCGGCTTGAGGCCGGGGATCTTCTCCGGGCTGGCGGTCAGCGGCTGCTCGTCGTCCTTGACCGTCACCTCGCCCTTGCGGGTGGTCACCGTCACCGGGACGATCTCGGCGTCCAGCGCACCGCTCTCGATGGCCGCCTGGGCTCGGCGCAGCGACTCGATGGCATAGGCGTCCATCGCCTCGCGGGTCAGGCCGTACTGGTCGGCGGTCTCCTGGGCGAACGAGCCCATCAGCCGGCCGCTGCGCGCATCCTCCAGGCCGTCGAGGAACATGTGGTCCTTGAGCTCGGCATGGCCCATGCGCAGGCCGGCGCGCGCCTTGTCCAGCACGTAGGGTGCGTTGGACATGCTCTCCATGCCGCCGGCGACCATCACCCGGTTGGTCCCGGCCTTGAGCAGGTCGTGGGCCAGCATCACCGCCTTCATGCCCGAGCCGCACAGCTTGTTGATGGTGGTGCAGCCGGTGGCGGTGGGCAGGCCGGCGGCAAGCGCCGCCTGGCGCGCGGGGCCCTGCTTGAGGCCGGCGGCCAGCACGCAGCCCATGATCACTTCGTCGACCTCGGCCGGCGCGACCCCGGCGCGTTGCACTGCGGCGCGGATGGCGGCGGCGCCCAGTTGCGGTGCGGAAAGGGCGGCCAGGCTGCCCTGGAAGCCGCCCATCGGGGTGCGGACGGCGCTGACGATGACGATCTCGGACATCGGGTATTCCTCGCTGTTGGTTTTGTTGTTGCGGTGCACAAAAAGCGAATCTACACCCTGCGCGACGAACTGCAAACCTCCCGACGGGCGCGAGCAGCCGGTACAGGCCACGTTTGTCGGATAATGCCCGCGCAGCGAAATGGCAGAGGAGAGAGGGTGTGGCGTGGTTGTCGACGAACGGGAAGCGGCTGGCCGCCGCGCTGGCAGCCGCGCTGGCCGGGCCGGCGCAGGCGCTGCCCTTCAATGTCGGAGGGCTGGAGGGACAGCTCGACTTCGAACTGACGCTGAGCGCGTGCTGGGCCAGCGCGGATGCCGATCGCGACCTGATCGGCGCCGCCAACGGCGGCCGCGCGCCGGCGGCCAGCGGCGACGACGGCCGGCTCAACTTCAAGCGCGGCGAGACCTTCAGCAAGCGCCTCGCCGGCTGGCACGGCCTGGAGCTGAAGTCCGGCAATGCCGGGGCGTTCGTCAGCGCGCGCTACTGGTACGACTTCGAGCTGATGGACGAGGCGCGGCCGTTCGCCGAGGCCGACGCTGCCGGGGGCGCGCGCGGTGCGCAGGCCGCCGGCGCCGAATGGCTGGAGGCCTTCGTCTGGCACCGCCACGCGATCGCCGGCCAGCCCGGCCGCCTGCGTCTCGGCCGCCAGGTGCTGCACTGGGGCGAGGGCGTGCTGATCCCCGGCGGCATCGACGTCATCAACCCCTTCGACGCGGCGATCTGGCGCCGTGCAGACGCGCCGCTCGCCGAGGGCCGCCTGCCGGTCAACCTGCTGCACGGCGTGCAGGCGCTGGGCGAGGCGCTGAGCGTCGAGGCCTTCTACCCGCTGGAATGGCGGCCGAGCACCCCGGACGACTGCGCCAGCTTTCTCGCCCAGGCCGACTACCTGGCCGACGGCTGCACCGCCCTGGCCCGCCCGCTGGGCGCGCCGCTGCCACGCGGCGCCGACCGCGAACCCGGCGCCGGCGGCCAGTACGGCCTGGCCCTGCGCTACCAGCACGCACCGCTGGCCACCGAGTTCGCCGCCTATCTGCTCGAGTACCACAGCCGCCTGCCGCTGGCCGGGCTGACGGGGGACGGCTACTTCCTCGCCTGGCCGGAGGACATCCGTCTGTACGGCCTCAGCTTCGCCACCACCCTGGCCGCCGGCAGCGTCTGGCGCGGCGAATTCAGTCACCGCCCCGACGCCCCGCTGCAGCCGTCCATCGGCGACGGCCTGGCTGCCGGCGGCACACAGCCGGCCTGGCGCCGCACGGCGGTCAGCCAGCTGCAGAGCAGCCTGGAGCACACCTTCGACGGCGTGCTGGGCGCCAGCCGGCTGACCCTGCTCGGCGAGCTGGCCTGGATCCACGTCGACAGTCTGGACGGGCGCCACGGCCGCGACCCGCTGTTCGGCCCCGGCCCGCAGGCCGCCGGCTGCGCGCTGCCGGCCGGCGCGACCACGCGCTACTGCGAGGACGCCGGCTTCACCACGCGCGACGCCTGGGGCTACCGCCTGCAGGCGCGCTGGGAGTACCCGCGCGCGCTGGCCGGCCTCGACCTCGCGCCGCGCCTGGCCTGGGCCCACGACGTCGACGGCCATTCGCCGGCGCCCGAGGCGGTGTTCGTCGCGGGGCGCCAGGCGCTGACCTTGGGCGTCGAGGCCGACTACCGCGACAGCTGGCGCGCCGGCCTGAGCTGGACCGACTACCTCGGCGGCCGCTACGGCACCCTGGCCGACCGCGACCGGCTCGATCTCGAACTGGGGCTGCGCTTCTGAAGCGAAATGCCGCACGTTGTGCCGGGCATCCGCCTTGACATGACCGGCTTATTGCAAAAAGCTCACGGAAGGCCGGCGCGGATATGCCGGCCCGCTCATTCACGTGAAGAAGAGACAAATCATGAAACGGATTCTGCTGGGCTCACTGTTCGCCGTCGCCTCCCTCAACGCCTTTGCCGAAGCTCCGGGCGGTCCGGGTTGCGGCTGGGGCAACATGCTGTTCGAGGGCCAGAAGGGCCTGCCGTCGCATCTGGTCGCCTCGACCACCAACGGCACCTCGGGCAACGCCACCTTCGGCATGACCTCCGGTACCAACGGCTGCTCCACCAAGGGCACCCTGACCTACGACGGCAAGTCGATGCTGGTGCTGAGCGGCATCATGACCGAGCTGTCCGAGGACATGGCCAAGGGCGAGGGCGAAGCCCTGACCACCTATGCCGTGGTGCTCGGGGTCAAGCCCGAGGACCGTGCCCACTTCGCCGCGGTGACCCACGAGCACTTCGCGGAAATCTTCACCTCCGCCAACGTGACCGCCGAGCAGGTGCATGCCGCCACCCTGGCCGTGCTCAAGCGCGACGAGCGTCTGGCCCAGTACGCCGGGAAGGCCTGAGCCCGCGGGCGGCCTCTGGCTGCCCCTTTCCCCCGGGTGCCCGCGCTGGCGGGCACCTCCGCATTCTCCCGCCGTTGACTGTCCATGCCGCGACGCCTGTTCCCGCTGTTGCTGTCCGTCGCCTGCGCCGCCGCCGCGCAGGCCGCCCCGCAGATCGATTCCGTCCGCCTCGCGGCCCTGGCCGGCGATCCCTACTGGCTCGCCCTCGGCCACTACGAGAGCGGCAAGCTCGGCGGCTGGCGCAGCTACGTCGACGACGACGAATTCTTTCTCGCCGCCTCGGGGGCCACCGAGCCGGCCGCCGAACTGGGCGCCACGCTGGAGGCGCTGTATCGCGATCCGGCGCTGGGCGACCGCCATCCGCTGTGCGTCTACCCGGCGCGCACCCGCTGGCTGCGCGAGCGGCTGGCGCTCACCGACCTGCCGGTGGTGGATTGCCCGGAGTATCGCGCCTGGTACGCCGACATCGACCCGCATTCCAGCGTGCTGGTGTTTCCGGCCGCCTATCTGAACAGCCCGTCGTCGATGTTCGGCCATACCCTGTTGCGCATCGACCCGCCCGGCAGCGAGGCCAACGGCACCGCGCTGCTCAGCTACGCGCTGAACTTCGGCGCCACCATCGAGGGCATGGACAACAGCATCCTGTACGCCTGGAAGGGCCTGATGGGCGGTTACCCGGGACTGTTCGCCCTGCTGCCCTATCGCGAGAAGATCGGCGAATACAGCCGCCTGGAAAACCGCGACCTGTGGGAGTACCGCCTCAACCTGACGCCCGAGGAGACCGGGCGCATGCTCGAGCACGTCTGGGAACTCAGGCAGATCCAGTTCGACTACTTCTTCTTCGACGAGAACTGCTCCTACCGCCTCCTCGAGCTGCTGGAAATCGCACGTCCGGGGCTGCGCCTGACCGCCCAGTTCCCGCTCACCGCGATCCCCGCCGACACCGTGCGCGCGGTCAAGCGCGCCGAGCTGGTCGAGCGCATCGACTACCGCCCCTCCCGCGAGCGCGAGCTGCTGGCCCGCGCCACGCCGCTGGCGCCGGCCGAGCAGCTGTGGGTGCAGCAGCTGGCGGCGGACAGCGGGCAACTGCAGGCGGCCGACTACCAGGCCCTGCCGGAAGAGCGCCGCGCGCTGATCCAGGACGGCGCCTACCGCCTGGTGCGCTACCAGGTGGCCGGAGCCGAACGCGATCCGGACAGCGCCGCGCGCAGCTACCGCCTGCTGCAGGCGATCAACCACAATCCGCCGCCGCGCCTGGACATCGCGCGGCCCGGCCTGCCCGAGGACGGCCACGACTCGCGCACCCTGCAGTTCGCCGTCGGCAGCCGCGACGAGCGCGCCTACGCCGAATACGGCCTGCGCATGGCCTACCACGACCTCACCGACAACCTGTACGGCTTTCCGCTCGGTGCGCAGATCGAGATCGCCCAGCTCAAGCTGCGCCAGTACGAGGGCAACCACTGGCAGCTGCAGCAGCTCGACCTTGCCGGCATCCGTTCCCTGACCCCGCGCACCCAGTTGCTCCAGCCGTGGTCCTGGCAGATCGCCGGCGGCCTGGAGCGGGTACCCGGCGTGGACGACGACCAGCGCCTGGTCGGCCACCTCAGTGGCGGCGGCGGCTTCACCTGGCAACTGGGCGACGGGCTGCTGGCCTTCGCCCTGGCCACGGCGCGCGTCGAGCACAATCGCGACTTCGCCGCCTGGCTCAGCCCGGCCGCCGGCTTCGACGGCGGCCTGCTGTGGCGCAATCGCGCCGGCAACCTGCTGCTCGAAGCGCGCGGCGACTATTTCCACAACGGCGAGGTGCGCCGCAGCCTGGCGCTCGAGCAGCAGATCGAGCTCGGCCACAACCTCGGCCTGCGCCTGTCCGCCGAGCGCCAGTTCGGCCAGCGCGCCGCGCCGCAGAGCGAGGTGCAGGTACAGCTGCGCTGGTACTACTACTGACGGCCAGGCCGACGCATGCAGCCCATTGCCCGCGCCAACAGTGGACTGACCGGGCCCGCAAGGCACTCATGCGAGGCTCCGGCAGCGGTGGCCCGCCCCGCGACGGGGCCGGGCCGTTGTGCGCTACCATAGGCGGATCGCGCAGACCCCCTTTCGGAGCTTCCGCCTCATGACCGCCCAGCCCGCCCTGATCCGCGAAACCTTCCCCGTCGGCCCCCTGCAGTGCAACTGCACCATCATCGGCGATCCCGTGACGAAGAAGGCCATCGTCGTCGATCCGGGCGGCGATCCCGAGCTGATCATGGCGCGCCTGGACAGGCACGGTCTCAAGCTGGTCAGCATCGTGCACACCCACGCCCACCTCGATCACTTCCTCGCTGCCGGGCAGATGAAGGAGCGCACCGGCGCCACCCTGCACCTGCATGAGGACGACCGTTTCCTGTGGGACAGCCTGGAGCTGCAGTGCCGCATGTTCGGCGTGCCCTACACCCCGGTGCCGGCGCCGGACCAGTACCTGCAGGACGACGAGGAGCTGGCCTGCGGCTGCGGCGTGGCGCTGCACACCCCGGGGCACACGCCGGGCTCGATGAGCTTCTGGTTCGCCGACGCCAAGCTGCTGATCGCCGGCGACACCCTGTTCCGCCGCGGCATCGGCCGCACCGACCTGTGGGGCGGCGACTACGCCACCATCGAGCGCTCGATCCGCCAGCGCCTGTACACCCTCGACGAGGAGGCGACCGTGATCACGGGCCATGGCCCGCAGACTACGCTGGGTGAGGAAATGCGCGAGAATCCGTTCATCCGCGCCTGAGGATGCCGGTCGTCGGGAATTTATCGCCGGCGCCGGCCTCTAAGGGTCATCTGCCCGCCGCTGGCGGGCCCGAGTCATCGTAAGGAGAGCCATCCATGAAACTGTCGAGTCGTCTGATCCTGTCCGCTGCCGCCCTGGCCGTGCTGAGCGGTTGTGCGCAGAACCCCTACCAGCAGCAGCCGGCTGGCGCGGACACCGGCATGAGCAAGACCGCCAAGTACGGCGGCCTGGGCGCCCTGGCCGGCGCCGCTGCCGGCGCGCTGATCAGCCACGACGACCGCGGCAAGGGCGCGCTGATCGGTGCTGCCATCGGTGGCGCCAGCGGCGCGGGCTACGGCTACTACGCCGACAAGCAGGAAGAGCAGCTGCGCCAGCAGATGCAGGGCACCGGCGTCGAAGTGCAGCGCCAGGGCGACAACATCCAGCTGATCATGCCAGGCAACATCACCTTCGCCACCGATTCGGCGGACATCTCCAGCGGTTTCTACTCCCCGCTGAACAACCTGGCCAGCTCGTTCAAGCAGTTCAACCAGAACAGCATCGAGATCGTCGGCCACACCGACAACACCGGCGGCTACCAGTACAACATGGGCCTGTCGCAGCGTCGCGCGCAGAGCGTGGCCAACTACCTGATCTCCCAGGGCGTCGATCCGAGCCGGGTGACCACCCGCGGCGCCGGCCCGGACCAGCCGGTGGCCAGCAACGCCAGCGAGTCCGGCCGCCAGCAGAACCGCCGCGTCGAGGTGAACCTGCGTCCGCTGCCGGGCGCCCAGGGCACCCAGGGCGGCTACCAGCAGTAAGTCTGCGCACCGGCCCCGCGCCGGCGCGCCGGCGCGCGGGCGGAAAGGCGCTGCAGTGATGCAGCGCCTTTTTCGTGTCCGCTACTTTGGTCGCAAGGGCCTAGGACTTGCGCAGGGTTGTCGGCCGGCTGGCGCGGGGCGATGCTGCAAGCCATCCCTGCCGACAGGCCAAGGCCCATGGACTGCGAATACCCCCGACTGCCGCGGCGCACCCTGCGGCTGGACAACGGCGTGACGGTCGCCCTCTACCACGAGCCGCAGGCCCGTCGCGTGGCGCTGGCGGCCAGCGTGGCGGCCGGCAGCTGCCACGAGCCGCCGGACTGGCCGGGGCTGGCGCACTTCCTCGAACATGCGCTGTTCCTCGGCAGCGCCGGCCACCCCGCGGTCGGCGCCTTCGCCGACTACGTGCACGGCCACGGCGGCCGCTACAACGCACGCACCCTGGGACTGCAGACCCTCTACTACCTGGAACTGCCGGCGCACCAGCTGGCGCCGGGGCTGGGCCGGCTGGCCGACCTGCTGGCCAGGCCGCTGCTGGACGCCGAGCGCCTGCGCGCCGAGCGCGAGGTGCTGGAGGCCGAATACCGGGCGCGCTGCGCCGACCCCGACAGCCAGCTGCACGGCGCCCTGGCCGCGCTGCTGGAACCCGCGCATCCGCTGGCGCGCTTCCAGGCCGGCAACCGCGACAGCCTGGACACCGACGATCCCCGCTTCCTCGCCGCGCTGCGCACCTGGCATGCCCGCCACTACCGCGGTCGCGGACTGCGCCTGCTGCTCGGCGGGCCGCAGCCGCTCGACGAGCTGGAGCGCCTGGCCCGCGAGCTGCTCGCCGTGCTGCCGGACGGGGAGCCGGTGCGGGAGGAGCCCTGGCCGTCGCTGTGGCCGGCCGGGCAGGGGGCGCTCGAACTGCTGTTGGAACAGCCGCAGGCGCTGCGGCGGCTGAGTCTGTGGCTGCCGCTGGCGCTGGAAGCGCAGCGGCAGGATGGCCTGCTCGCCCTGCTGCGCGAGGCCGCCGGGCAGCCGGCGGCCGGCGGCCTGCTGGCCGAGCTGCGCGCGCGCG
>NZ_SSTC01000054.1 GCF_004801855.1 Pseudomonas sp. A-1
CGGGCGGCGCCTGGCCAGCCTGGGCTGGCAGTTCGGTGTGGCGGCCGGCGCGCCGCTGCGCGCCTGGCTGTGTCACCCGCAGCAGTGCCTGGCGCTGCCCGGCAGCCGCGGCCGCAGCCGCGCCCTGAGCGGACTCGACGCCGGCCAGCCGCTGCAGCTGTGCTTCCGTCTCGACGAGGGTGCCCGGCCGCAGCGGGTCAGCGACCTGCAGCTGCTGGTGGAGTACCGCTGAGCCCGGCGTCGGCTCAGAAGGCTTCCCAGGCCTCCTCGGCTTCCACCGCACGCTGGCGTTGCGGTCGCGGCGGATTGCCGACGGCCGCCGGCGCCCTGGCGGGCGGGGCGGCATCCGGCTGCAGGCGTTCGCGCTGGCCGATCTGCAGGATGGAGATCGCCTGCGCCAGCCCGCGCACCTGCTCGTTGAGGTCGTGCGACACATGCCGGGCGTGCTGGACCATGCCGGCGTTCTTCTGGGTCACGCCGTCGAGCTGGACGATGGCCTGACCGATCTGTGCAATCCCCGCGCTCTGCTCGGCCGAGGCGCTGGAAATCTCCGCCATGATGTCGCTGACTCGGGTCACCGACTCGATGACCTCGTCGATCGCCTGCTCGCTGGCCCTGACCAGGCCGACGCCATCGTCGATCTCCTGGCTCGAATTGGCGATCAGCTCATGGATCTCCTTGGCCGCCGCGGCCGTGCGGCCGGCCAGCAGACGCACCTCGCTGGCCACCACGGCGAAGCCGCGGCCCTGCTCGCCGGCTCGCGCCGCCTCCACCGAGGCGTTCAGGGCGAGGATGTTGGTCTGGAAGGCGATGGCGTCGATCAGCGCGATGATCTCGCTCATCTGCCGCGAAGTGGCGGCGATCGACTCCATCTTGCTGACCATCCGGTGCATCACCTCGCCGCTCTCGCGCACCGAGCCGGAGGCCTGCTCGGCGAGCTGGTTGGCGTGGCGGGCGTTGCCGGCGTTCTGCTCCACGGTGGCGGTGATCTGCTCCATGCTCGCCGCGGTCTCCTGCAGCGAGGCGGCCTGCTCCTCGGTGCGCGCAGCCAGGGCGTGGTTGCTCTGGGCGATGTTCGCCGCGTCCTCGGCGACGCTGTGCATGCTGCGGTTCACGTCGAGGGCGATGCTCGACAGGCTCTTGCGCATGATGTCCATCAGCGGCCCCAGCTGGGCCAGCTCGCCGCGGCCGAGATCGGGCAGGCAGGCGCTGAGGTTGCCGGCGGCGATCTGCGAGTTGAAGCGCTTGGCTGCCTCCAGCGGCGCCAGGCTGGCGCGCACCGTGCGCCGGCCGAGCAGGCAGGGCAGTGCGGTGCCGCCGGCGAGCAGCGCCAGGTCGAGGCCCGGCACGGGGACATCCGCCATGCCGCTGCTCCGCCCCAGCCAGTAGCAGGCCGGCAGCAGCACGGCTACCAGAGCGCTGGTCGCCGCGCTGCCGAAGCCCAGGGAGGCCGGATTGATCCGCCCGAGCAGACCGGCCAGGCCGCTGCGGCGCAGCTCGCCGTCGACCAGCCGGTAGCCGTGTGCGCGGCCGCTGGCGAGCGCCTCGTACACGCGGTTGGCCAGGGCGATGGCCTGCGGCTCGGCGCGGGTGCGCACCGAGGCATAGCCGACCAGCTGGCCTGCCTCGAAATAGGGGGTGACGTGCGCCTGTACCCAGTAGAACTCGCCGTTCTTGCGGCGGTTCTTCACCAGCCCGTTCCAGGCGCGGCCGGCCTTGACCGTCGACCACAGGTTGTCGAATGCCTCGCGTGGCATGTCCGGGTGCCTGACGATGTTGTGCGGGGCGCCATGCAGCTCGTCCCAGGCAAACCCGCTGACTTCGATGAACGCCGGGTTGGCGTAGGTGATCTTGCCGGTCAGATCGGTCCTCGAAATCAGGAAGTCGTCCGGGCTGAGGGTGTATTCGCGGGAGCTGGAAGTGCGGATGTTCATGTACTCGATCACGGTGGCTGACACAGCTCGATTATGTGATGTGTGTCACATTGCTGGCGCTGACGCAGGTCAATTTTCTGTCGCCGGCAAATCGTGGAATAGTCGCGCTGGAGATCGACTATTCCGCGATTGGCCCGGCCCGCGCTGCGGTAACAATGGAACGTGGATTGTCGGAGCCGCTCGTGGGGAGCGCCGGCACGTCATCGGCAGTCGTCCGCCGCGCGGTGCGGACCACCGGCCGAATCGCTCGGACTGGCGCAGAGGCAGACGGATGTACAACGCACAAGGCAAGATCAGGCAGCGTGACCTCTTCGACGAGCATCTGCCGCTGGTGCGCCGGCAGGCGCTCAGCCTGCAGGTGCGCCTGCCGGCCAGCGTCGAGCTGGACGACCTGATCCAGGCCGGGATGATCGGTCTGCTCGATGCGGTGAATCGCTTCGATGCCGGCCAGGGCGCCAGCTTCGCCACCTTCGCCAGCCAGCGCATCCGCGGTGCGATGCTCGACGAGCTGCGCAGCCGCGACTGGGTGCCGCGCAGCGTGCGGCGCAATGCGCGGCTGCTCGACGAGACCATTCGCCGCCTCGAGCAGCAGCTCGGTCGCCCGCCCGAGGATCGCGAGATCGCCGCCGCCCTCGATGTCAGTCTCGAGGAGTTCCACCACCTGCTGATGGACGCCAACGGCAGTCAGCTGGTCGCTCTCGACGAGCTGTCGGAAGAAGAGGGCGACAGCCTCTCGGCGGGGGCGCATGCCACGCCCCTGGCCGAATTGCTCGAGGGGCGCCGCCGCGCGGATCTGGTCAAGGCGATCGAGCGCCTGCCCGAGCGGGAGAAGCTGCTGCTCACCCTCTATTACCAGGAAGACCTCAACCTCAAGGAAATCGGCGCGGTGCTCGGTGTCAGCGAGTCGCGGGTCTGCCAGCTGCACAGCCAGGCCGTGGCCCGCCTGAGGGCCGCGCTGGCGGCCTGAGCCGCGCTACGGCTCAGCCGCGGGGCGTCGGGCTGGCTGCCTCGGCGGTCAGCGCATCGCCGAGCAGGATGCCGCCGCCGCTGCGCTTGGCCGCATACATCAGCTGATCGGCTCGGTGGATCAGCTCCAGGGCGTCCAGCCAGTGCTCCGGGCCGTTCTGCACGATGCCGATGCTCAGGTGGGGCGCATGGGTGCTGTCTGCCAGCCGTCGCAGCAGCCGCTCGGCGAAGCGGCTGGCGCCCTGCACGGTGCAGTCGGGCAGCACCACGCAGAATTCGTCGCCACCGTAACGGCAGCAGATGTCGTAGGTGCGGCTTTCCTCGAGCAGGATCGTGCCGATGGTGCACAGGACCGCATCGCCGGCCAGGTGGCCGGCACTGTCGTTGATCTGCTTGAAGTTGTCGACGTCGAAGTACAGCAGCGACAGCGGCTTGCCCGCGCGCTGCGCGCGTGGCAGCTCGTTGCCCAGGCTCTCCATGAGGAACCGCTGGTTGTACAGGCCGGTCAGCGAGTCCTGGCGGGACAGTTCCTCCAGCTCGCGGGTGCGCTCGGCGATCTGCTCCTCCAGCGACAGCGCGTGGCGAATGGCCTCGTTCCTGGCTGCCTCGACCTCGGCCAGCAGGCTGTGGATGTAGGTGTCGAAGACCAGGCCGGTGTCGAAGTGGAGCAGCTTGTCCAGCGCCTGGCGGGTGGCCTCGCGCAGGGGGCCGGCGCCCAGGTGGGTATCGAGGACCTCGAGCAGCAGATGCTTGAGCAGGTGCATCGCCGCCAGAAAGTGCTTGGGCTCGATCGCCAGGCGCTTGTGGATCATGCCGATGTGCAGGCGGTCGTTGACGTACGCCGCGCCGTAGTCGCCGGAGAACAGGTCGCTGACGTAGCGGCTCAGTTCGCCGCGCAGGCGCCTGAGGGTGTCGGCATCGCCGATGATCTCGGCGACCTCCGCGATCTCGGTCTGCAGGCGGAAGAAGCGCCCCACCAGCTCGTCGGTCCGCGCGGCGATGCAGGGGCGGCAGGCGGCCAGCAGTTCGGCGTCCCTGGCGGTGAAGCCGAACAGTTCCTTGCGCCGGGCGATTTCCAGGTCATTGATGTGCATCCGCTGCGCCGGGCTGTAGTGCGTCGGATTCATGCGCTTACCTCGGCTGACAAGGATCGGGTGCGAGCGGGCGGCTCCCTATGCCGGGGGGCGCGCCGGCAATCGGCCGGCCTGGTGACGGATTGGGCGGCGGGCTGTTTCATGGGGCGGCCCTGCCGAGCGGCGGATGGGCGGGCGCAGCCTGCTCCCGGTCCGTCAGGCGTTCGAGGTAGAAGCGTTGCAGTTCCTCGGCGGGCATCGGCTTGCCGACCAGATAGCCCTGGATCTGGCTGATGCCGATGGCATCCAGGTAGTCCTGCTGGCGCTGGGTTTCGATGCCCTCGGCGATGGTGGTCAGGCCCATGCTCTGCGCCATGACGGTGACTGCGCGGACGATCGCCCGGTCGCTGGGCGACTCGACGATGTCCTTGATGAAGGCGCGGTCGACCTTGATCGCGTCCAGCGGGAAGCGCAGCAGATACTCCAGCGAGGAGTAGCCGATGCCGAAGTCGTCGATGGCGATCTGGAAGCCGCGCTCGCGCCACTGGCGCAGCTGCTCGACGGTAGCCTGCGGATCCTGCATGGCGGTGCTCTCGGTGATCTCCAGCTTGAGGTCGCGAGGACGGATGCCGGCCTCGTCCACGCACTGTTCGAGGATGGCCGACAGGTTGCTGTCCTGGAACTGGCGCGGCGACAGGTTGATGCTCATCTGCAGGCGGATGCCGGCGTCCTGCCAGCGGCGCAGCTGCCGGCAGGCGGTGCGCAGGATCCACTCGCCCAGCAGGCTGATCAGCCCCAGCTCCTCCAGGATCGGGATGAAGCGCGGGGGCGCCACCGGGCCGAGTTCGGGATGAGTCCAGCGCACCAGTGCTTCGACACCGACGATGCGGTTGTCGTTCAGGCGCAGCTGCGGCTGGTAGACCAGATGGAACTGCGCGAAGTGGTCCTCCAGGGCCGCGCGCAGGGCGAACTCCAGCTTCAGCTCGACGGCCTTGTTGGCGCTTACCGGTCTGGCGATGGCCATCGGCTTGCCCTGCAGGCGGGCATGCTGGCGGGCATCCTTGGCGGCCTGGATCATTTCCTCGGCGCTGCCGGCATGTTCGGGGAACAGGGCGATGCCGGCGGTCATCGAGACGAACAGGGTTTCCTCGCCGATGGTGATCGGCTGGCCGGTGCGCTTGAGGACCGCCTCGGTCTTGAGGCGCACCCGGTTCAGGTCGTTGTGCTGCACGAGCAGGGCGAACTCGTCGCCGTCCAGCCGGGCGATGCTGGTTTCCAGTGGCAGCACCTGGCGCAGGCTGTTGGCGATGCGCGCCAGCAGTTGGTCGCCGGCCTGCATCCCCAGGGCGTCGTTGATGCGGCTCAGGCGATTGATGTCGAACAGCACCATGGTCACGCCATGGCCCTGCTGGCGGGCGCGCTCGATGGCGGCCTCGAGCTGGCGCAGGAACAGCTTGCGGTTGGGCAGGCCGGTGAGGCTGTCGTGCAGGGCCAGGTGCTGGACCAGCTGTTCGGTCTCGCGTACCTGGGTGAGATCCTGGAAGGCACCCTCGAACAGCTCGGGGCTTCCTGGGGAGGGGTGGTGCGCAGCTACCAGGTGCACCACTCGCACCGAGTTCTCCGGGGCCAGCAGGCGGATCTCCTGGTCGAGCCGTCCGCGCGCATCCCGGGCCACCTCCAGCGCCAGGGCCAGGCGCTTGCGGTCATCCGGGTGAGTGCAGGCGAGCAGGGCCTGGCGGTTGCCGAGCTGCCCGCCGTCCAGCCCGGTCAGCTCGGTCAGGTCCGCCGACCACTCCAGGCTGTCGTCCTCGGCATCCCAGGCCCAGAAGCCCATGCGGGCGATCTTCTGCGCATGTTCCTGGCGCAGACGGGTGCGCAGCAGCTCGCGATTGGTGCGACGGGCGCGCAGTGCGTGGCGTATCCGGGCGATCAGCAGCGGCCAGCTGATCGGCTTGCTGATGAAGTCGCTGGCGCCGGCCTCGAAGGCGTGCTCGACATCGACGCCCGCGTCCGCGGCGGTGAGCATGATAATCGGCGTGCCCTGTTCCGCTTCGAGCTGGCGCAGGGCGCGGCAGGCGGCGAAGCCGTCGAGCCGCGGCATCATCACGTCCATCAGGACCAGGTCGGGTTTTTCCCGCTGGAACGCTTCGACGCCCTCCTGTCCGTCGGCGGCCTCCAGGGTGCGGAAGCCCTGGCGGCCGAGGATCGACTGGATCAGTCGCCGTGTCATGCTGTCGTCGTCGACGATGAGGATGGTTTCCAGCGTAGTCATGCGTTGCGCGTCACTCCGTGTCGAGGGAAGAAGGGCGAGCGGGCTCTCCCGCTGCTGGCAGGGGCTGCGCCAGGTAGCGCTCGGCCAGTGCCGAGCGCGTGGCGGCAGCCAACGCCGCGAGGGAAGGAGCGTCGGCGGCCGGGATCGCCTGGTGTTGGCGGGCCTGCCACTCGATCCGCCGCGCCAGGTCCGTCAGCGCCAGGGCGCCGATGCTGCCGGCGCTGCCCTTGAGGCTGTGCGCCTGGTGGCGGATCGTCTCATGATCGCCGCTGCGCAGGCTGTGCAGCAGGGGGTCGACCATGCCGGGCAGCTTGCCGCAGAACAGGGCGACCACCTCCTGCAGCTCCTCGCCCAGAATCGCGTCGAGGCTGTCGAGCAGGCTGTCGTCCAGCAGCGGCTGGTCGTCGGGCAGCGCACGGAGCGTGTGGCTGATGCTGGCGAGGGTGGTGTCTTTCATTCAACGTCGGCCTGGCGAGCTGGCTGATGCAGCCTGATATGTGATCTTCTTCACATATTATCGGTCGTTTGCAAGCGAACTTGAACCACCTGCGAGGCGACGCCGCCGAGCAGATCCCCTGCAGGTGCCTGGGAGGGCTCCGGCAAGAGTCGTCGTTTCCATCCGCGCGGGAATCCCGGCACCTGCCGTCGCGGCAGCGAGGGCGCGGGCCTTTCCGCGAAGTCCCTAAAGAAATCCTGCCGGTGGGCCGATACAGAGCGGTTGGGAAGTATTGCGCCGTTGACCAGTAGAGGCCTTGTGATGGAAGAGCAAATCGACACGCCCACCCGGATCGAACACCCCGGTGAGTGTCTGTCCCTGCTTGAAGGACTCTGTCAGCCGGGTGGCGCCGCACTGCTGTTCGCGGCCCAGCCGGGACAGCCACATCCGGTGGTGCTGATGGAGCTGGATCCGGAGGAAGGGCTGGTGATCGACATCAGCGCCACTCCGGAGCTGGCCGGGCGGATCGAGCGCAACGACCCCTTCCATCTGTGCGGCCAGGTCGACGGCGCCATGCTGCGCACCCCCAGCCTGAGCGTGCTGGGGCGGCACGAGGCAGCGGGGCGCGTGCAGTTCCTGTGCGCCTATCCGCAGTGGCTGGACCTGCTGCACCGGCGCAGTTCCTATCGTGCCGAACTGCACAGCGACATGCTGGTGGTGGTCGAGCTGCACCTTCATGGCGGCGAGCAGGTCCTGCGCGGCCGCCTGGTCAACCTGTCGCTGGGCGGCTGCCTGGTCGAGCTGCCGGCCAGGGAGGCGGTGCGCCTCGAGGGGCCGCAGGTGCTCGACCGGCTGGTGCTCAGCTTTCCCGGTGGCCAGCGTCTCGAAGTGCCCGCGCGGGTCTGTCACATGCACGGCGAGATGGACTGGCAGAGCATGCGTTTCGGCTGCCAGTTCCTCGGCATCAGCGGCGACCAGGAACGGCGCCTGTGGTTGTACGTGCGCGAGATCGAACGGGAGAAGGCCCGCGCCAGCCATAACGGCAACCGGGCCCTGCAGCCCTCGGCCCTGTTCATCCAGCGCGCGCCGCTGACGCAGGCGCTGCCGGCAGGCGGCAACCCGCTGCCAGGCAGCAGCATCGGCCGACGCCTGGGGCGGGTGGCGGCCTATCTGGACACCCAACTGATCAAGCTGCGCCACGGTGCGGCGGTCGACTCCAGGCAGCTGTCGCGCCACAGCGATCTGCTGCTCGAGCTGCTGGCGACCGACCGCGATTCCCTGCTGTTCGCCGTGCTGCACCAGCCCGGCGAGCCGCTGCTGGTGCAGCACGGCATTGCCCTGGCGGTGCGTATGGCGGACATGGCTCAGGCGCGCAACCTGCCGCGTCAGGCGACCAAGGCGATCGTCGCCGCCGCCCTGGTGCATGACCTGGGCAAGGCGCTGCTGCCGGTCGAACTGCGCCTGGCCAGGCATCTGGATGCCGGCCAGCGCCTGGCCTTCGGCAGCCATGTGGGCCTGCTGCGCGAGCGTCTGGACAGCTGCAAGTGGCTGGCCGGACCGGTGCTGGATGCCGTGGTGGGAGCGATCAACGAGCGCCTCGATGGCAGCGGCTACCCGCAGGCGGCTCCGGCCGAGCGTCTGGGCGAGCTGGCGCGCATGGCCACGGTGATCGATGTGGTCGACGCCATGAGCCGTCCGCGTGCCGATCGCCCGCCCCAGCCGATCGACGCCATCTATCGTCACCTGCTCGCCAGCACCGGCCAGTTCGACCCGCAGTGGAGCCAGCGCTACATCCGCCATTTCGGGCTGATCCCGGTCGGTAGCCTGGTGCGCTTCGGCAGCGGCCAGCTGGCCTGGGTGCGCCGCCTGGATCGCGAGGGGCAGGTGGGCCAGGTGCAGCTGACGGCCAGCCCGGCGCTCGATCCGCGGGGCAGCGGGCCGCTGCTCAGTGATGCCGAGCTGAGCGGGCTGGGGCCGATCGAGAGTATCGTGCTGCCAGAGCTCGAATGATGGCCGGTGCCTGGCCGGGCGACCCACTGATTCTCATGGTGCTGGGCATCCTGGCGCTGGGGGCTCTGGCCGTGTTGCTGGACGGGTTGCGTATCGGGCGTCGGAACCTGGCGGGGCGCGACATGGAGGGCGCGTTCGCCGCCCCGGCTCATGCCAGCGACCCGGTCAGCCAGATGGCGGCCATCCACCGGGTCATGGCGGTGATCGAGTTCGACCTGCAGGGCCGCATACTCACCGCCAACCAGAACTTTCTCGATCTGTTCGGCTGCCGCCTGGAGGAGATCCGCGGGCAGCCGCACAGCATCTTCTGCCCGCCGGGAGTGGCGCACAGCCAGGACTATCAGGAGCTGTGGGAGCGCCTGCGGCGTGGCGAGCACGAAACCGGCGAATACCGCCGGCTGGCCCTCGACGGTCGCGAGCTGTGGGTCCAGGCCTCCTACCACCCGATCTTTCCGCCCGCTGGCGGGCCGGGCAAGGTGGTCAAGTTCGCCAGCGACATCAGCTTCCACCGCGAGATGGAGGCGGAGCTGCTCGAAGCCAAGGAGCGCGCCGAGCGGGCGGCGGCCGCCAGGAGCGCCTTCCTGGCCAACATGAGCCACGAGATCCGCACGCCGATGAACGCCATCATCGGCTTCACCGAGCTGCTGCTCGGCAGCCGGCTGGACGACACGCAGCGCCGGCACCTGCAGACCGTGCAGCACTCGGCCCGCTCCCTGCTGGCCCTGCTCAACGACATCCTCGATACCGCCAAGCTCGAACGCGGGGTGGTCGAGCTGGAGGCGGTCGACTTCTCGCTGCGCGAGCTGGTCGAGCGGATCTGCGCCCTGCTGCGCCCCAATGCGACGGCCAAGGGCCTGAGGCTGTCGCTGCACTACGCTGCGGAGCTGGGCGAGGGCTTCCGCGGCGATCCGCTGCGCATCCAGCAGGTGCTGCTGAACCTGCTCGGCAACGCGATCAAGTTCACCCCGCAGGGCGAGGTGAGCCTGCATGTGCAGGCCGAGGGCGAGCAGGTGTGCCTGGCCGTGCGCGATACCGGTATCGGCATCGCGGCCGACCGCCTGCAGAAGATCTTCGAGCCGTTCGCCCAGGCTGACGCCTCGATGAGCCGCCGCTTCGGCGGCACCGGCCTCGGCACCACCATCGCCCGCCAGCTGGTGGAGCTGATGGGCGGCCGCATCGAGGTGCACAGCCGGCCCGGTGAGGGCAGCACCTTCCGCATCACCCTGCCGCTGCCCGCCGTGCAGGCGCTGCCGCGCCAGGCGGTGCCGAGCCTGCCGCACCTGCCGCCGCTGCACATCCTGGTGGTCGACGACGTGGAGCAGAACGTCGAGCTGCTGGCGCTCGGCCTGGGCCGCCTCGGCCATCGCATCGGCACCGCCCGCGACGGCGCGCAGGCCCTGGCGGCGCTGGCCGGCGGGCGCTTCGACCTGGTGCTGATGGACGTGCAGATGCCCGGCGTCGACGGCCTTGCCGCCAGCCGCCAGTGGCGCGCCCACGAGCAGGCCCATGGCCTGCCGCGCACCCCGCTGATCGCGCTGACCGCCAGCGTGCTGGAGAGCGACCGCCTGGCCGCCCGCGAGGCAGGCATGGACGGTTTCGCCGCCAAGCCGGTGGAACTGGAGCGGCTGCTGGACGAGATCGTCCGCGTCACCGGGATTGCCCCCGCCCAGGCCGGCGTGGAGCCGGGTGCTGCGTCCATGGCCGTTGCCGCATGTCCGCTGGCAGACAGCTGCCGGGCGACGGCCTGCACGTCTGCCAGTTGTCCGCTGGTCGAGGTGCCGGTGCTGCTCGAGCGCCTGACGCGCGTCTGGCGCCGCGGCGAACTGGACGACCTGGCGTTGCGCCAGCTGCTCGCCAGGCTCGACCCGCAGGGGAGCTCGGCCAGCCTGGCCGCCCTGGTGGGTGCAGTAGACGAATTCGAATTCGACCGGGCCCTGCAGCTGCTGGAAGTGCTGCGGAGCCGGCTGGAGACATTGCCCGAGGGCCAGCCAGCATGACCACCGACATCGCCGAACGACGCCAGAAACTCCTCCTCGTCGATGACGAGCCGAGCAACCTGCAGGTCCTGCGGCATATCCTGCAGGACAGCTACCGCCTGCTGTTCGCCCGCGACGGCGACAAGGCCATCGAGCTGGCCGGCCGCGAGCAGCCCGACCTGATCCTGCTCGACGTGATGATGCCGGGCATGACCGGCTACCAGGTGTGCCGGGCGCTCAAGCGCGATCCGGCGACCCGCGCGATCCCGGTGATCTTCGTCACCGCCCTGACCGATACCGACGACGAGGCCGAGGGCTTCGAGGCCGGCGCGGTGGACTACATCACCAAGCCGGTCAGCCCGCTGATCGTCAAGGCACGGATCCGCACCCACCTGTCACTGGTACGCGTCGACGAGCTGCGCGAGACCCGCCTGCAGATCGTCCAGCGCCTGGGCATGGCCGCCGAGTACAAGGACAACGAGACCGGCCTGCACGTGATCCGCATGAGCCACTACTCGCGCCTGCTGGCGCTGGCCGCCGGTCTCGGCGAGGCCGAGGCCGAGGACCTGCTGCACGCCGCGCCGATGCATGACGTGGGCAAGATAGGCATCCCCGATGCCATCCTGCGCAAGCCCGGCAAGCTGGATGCGGATGAGTGGAGCGTGATGCGCGAGCACTCGCGCATCGGCGCGAAGATTATCGGCGAACACCCCGGTGGGCTGCTCAGGATGGCGCACAACATCGCCCTCTGCCATCACGAGAAGTGGGACGGCAGCGGCTATCCCCATGGTCTGCGCGGCGAGGCGATTCCGCTGGAGGCGCGCATCGTGGCGATCGCCGACGTGTTCGACGCGCTGACCAGCGAGCGTCCGTACAAGAAGGCGTGGAGCGTGGAGGAGGCGGTGACGCTGATCCGCAGCGAGGCAGGCCGCCACTTCGAGCCGCGGCTGGTGGAGCTGTTCATCGACCGCTGCCTGCCGCAGGTGCTGGAGGTCAGGGAGTTGTGGAAGGAGCGCGAGGTCAGCTGCGCATCAGCCTGAGCATCTCCGCCTCGGCCTTCCACAGCTTGTCGTACAACGTGGCGGCGGCCTTGCTGGCGGCCGGCGGCACTTCGCTGGTGATCTTGAAGCGATGCTCGCGGGTCAGGCCGATGGCTTCGCCGAGCAGCGCCATCACCTCCAGCGGCAGCACCGCGCCATGGCGGGCCAGGTATTCGCCGAGCGCGGTGTCGATCTTGGCGAAGTCGTAGGCGATCTCGTTGCATGCCGCCTCCCACGCCATGCCGGGGAAATGGAAGGTCGGCAGGAACTGGCGCAGCAGCGCCACCAGCGCCGAGGTGGCCTCGAGTTCCTTGTCCAGCAGCAGCGCCGCCTTGCGCGCCTGCAGTTCCAGCCCGCGGTCCTGTTCGCGGCGTACCCGCTCGGCCCATCGGCGACCGATCCAGCCGGCGAGCAGCAGGGTCAGCAGGCTGCCGGCGACGATGGCGGCGAAAAGGACGATGGCGATTTCCGTGGTGGCGCGCAGTTCCATGATGGGGCTCGAAACAGGGGAAGGGAGCGGTACGTGCAGGCGAATTCCTGCAGCGTCAAAAGGTTATCGTCAGAAGGGTGGCGGAACTTTAGGGGAGACGAATATGCCCCTGTCATCTCTGGACTGAGATGCGCGCACGGTTGCCGAAGTGCGCTGATCTGGCTCGACGCGGATCAGGCTTTTTCCTGAAGGAGCAGGCCGGTCAGGCTCTCCATGCGCTGCGTCATGCGCAGGACTTCCTCGCTGGGAATCTGGCGGATCAGCTCGCCGCTTTCGCGATCCACCACCCGGGTGACCAGATGATTGCCGGGCTCGCTGAACTCGAACTCGATGCCGTAGCTCTGCAGCCCGGCGTTCAGTTGCTGCAGGCTGGCCGCCAGCTGTGCTGCGCTTCCCTGGGCGGACTCCTTGGTCGATGACTCGTTGCGCTGTGCGCTGGCGACAGTGCTCGGCGACTCGCTGGCGGGAGGCACGGCCGCCGCAGCCTGCTCGGCGGGAAAGGGGAACAGCTGGATGACGTCGAGAGAGGGCGGTGTTGTCATGGTGGCTCCACTCCGAGCGGCGCTGGGCGCGGGTTTGAATGAAGATTTCTGCCCTCTATCGGCAGGCTGTTGGGGAATCTTGAGGCAGGTATGTGGCTATGCCTTCAGCGGGGTGCGTATCCTGCATGGCGAAATCTGCTGTCGTGTCGCGTGCGCCCGGCAGGCGGCGGTCAGCGCAGCAGCGACAGCACGCCCTGCGGGATCTGGTTGGCCTGCGACAGGACTGAGGTGCCCCCCTGCTGGAGAATCTGCGCGCGCGTCATGTTGGCGATTTCCACGGCGTAGTCGGCATCCAGGATGCGGCTGCGGGCGGCGGCGGTGCTGATGCCTTGCTGCGCGAGGTTGGCAATGGCGCCCTCGAAGCGGTTGGTCAGAGCGCCATACTGACCACGATAACCGTCTACCTGGTTCAGCGCTTCCTGCAGCTTCTTCATGGCCTCGCGTGCTTTCTCGAACGGGTCGAGTTCGACATCGGAAAGGCCAAGCGATGCGCTGTCGGCAGGAGTTGCCTTGATGGTGACTTTATCCGGCGCGCTGCCGAAGGTTGCGCCGAGGACGATATCGGTATCGCTGCTGGTCGGTGACTGCGCTGGCGGACTGGTCGGTGCCGGAGGCGTGGGGGAGGGCATGCTGTCCCAGGTAGCTGTGGCGCTGAAAGCGCCGCTGCCGACGACAATGAGCACCAGGTCTTCGGTGGTCTTGTCGATATTGACGATCTCCAGGCGCGAGCCGCCATTGAGGCCGTCATTGTAGCCGGCGCCGCTTTCGTAGCGGTCTCCGTCGCCGCTGTAGGCGAAAGTCATGCCGTTGTAGGTGCCTGTCGCCACGCCGCTCAGCGCCAGATCGTGGCTGGTGCCGCCCTCCAGCAATTGCGCTGCATCGTAGCTGGCGCCGGGCAGGAAGCCGTTCTCTGGGGTCAGCAGCAAAGCCTGTGCCGACGCCCCATCGGTGATGCCGTTGTCGATCCAGACCCTGTCGGTATCGGTGCCGAGTATGGGGGTACCGACCAGATGGGTTCCGTTGCGGGCGAACAGCTGGATATCGTCGTCCTGACCGAGAGAGTCGATCTGTAGCGTCACGTTGGTCGCGCCGGCCGGGATGTAGGCCGTCGAAACGATGCCGGACGAAAAGGAGCCACTGCTACCGCTGGTGGGGAATGTCTGGGTGATGGACGGGGTGTTGCCCAGAACCGGTGGGGTGGGCGCCGGAGACGCTTGTGGTGCCGGCGCCAGCGGATACTTGCCGAAGGCGGTGGTGCCGGTGGCGATGCGATCGATTTCCGCGCGCAGTTGCTTGTACTCGGCGTTCAAGTTGGCGCGGTCGCTGTCGGACAGTGTGCCGTTGGCCGCCTGCACCGCCAGCTCGCGAGAGCGTTGCAGCAGTTCGTTGATACCGTCGAGGCCACCTTCGGCCACCTGCATCAGCCCGATGCCATCGCTCACGCCACGACTCAGCATGCTGTTGGCACGCAGATTGGCGGTCATGCGGTTGGCGATGGCCAGTCCGGCTGCATCATCCTTGGCGCTGTTTACGCGCAACCCCGAAGCCAGGCGCTCGAGGCTGGTCGCCATGCGCTGCTGTGCCTGCTTCGTTCCCTTCTGTGCCTGAAGGGCGGGGAGGTTGGTCTTGATGATGGACATCGGCGCTCTCCGTGCGTTTGTGTGATGCGGTTGGCGTTCTTATCGGCGCATGCACAGATTACTTGAGAGGAGGGGTGTCAAGTTTCGCAGGGGGTGGTGCGACGAGTGGTGTGGGTTGCGTCGGAGGGGCTGCCGCTCGCCAGGAAAACGGTGCCGGCGCTGCTCAGTGGGCTGGAAACGAGCAGGGCGCCCGAAGGCGCCCTGTCGTATTGCTGTAGCCGAAGGTGCGCGATTTTCCTGGTCGCGCACCCCGGCGAGCCGCTTAGCGCAGCAGGGACAGTACGCCCTGCGGAACCTGGTTGGCCTGGGACAGCACGGAGGTGCCGGCCTGCTGCAGGATCTGCGCGCGGGTCATGTTGGCTACTTCCACTGCGTAGTCGGCATCCTGGATGCGCGAGCGGGCGGAGGTCAGGTTGGTCTCGTTGGTGCTCAGGTTGGTGATGGCCGACTCGAAGCGGTTCTGCACGGCACCGAGGTTGGAACGAAGGGTATCGACCTTCTTCAAGGCCGAGTCGATGGCTGCAAGGGGGTTGGCGGTGGCTGTCAGGCCAGCAGTTGCATCGGTGTCGTAGGAGGCTTTGGCGGCATCCCATGCGGCGGTGTTGGCAAAGGTGATGGTCACCTTGCCGAAGTCTGCTGCATCCGGATCGGACTGGATGTCGCCTGCAGCGATCTTGTACATGTTGCCATCCTTGTCTTGGATGGCGTAGTTGGCGCCATTGTTGTAGCTGTGCAGGGTGAAGGTACCGCTGGGAACGTTGCCTGCGCCGCTGGTGTCGATGGTGACGTCGGCTGTCACGGTACCGCCGCTGGTCGGGCTAACCTCGGACAGTTTGGTGATGGGGCCGGTCAGGCCGCTGACCGAGAAATCCTCCAAGCCCAGAGTGGTGCTGGTGATTTCCTCAAGCCCGACGCCAATAACTTCGCCATCGTTGGCGCCAACCTGGATGTCCAAGGTGCGATTTGCGCTCAGTACCTTGACGCCGTTGAAGTTGGTTTCGCGGGACACGCGGTCGATTTCACCCAGGCGTTGAGTGATTTCTGCCTGGATGGAGGCTTTGTCGTCAGCCGAGTTGGTGTCGTTCTGCGCCTGCACGCTCAGTTCGCGAACGCGCTGCAGGTTGTCGTTGATCTGGTTCAGCGCGCCTTCGGCGGTCTGGGCGACGGAGATGCCGTCGTTGGCGTTGCGCTGTGCCTGGGCCAGGCCCTTGACCTGGGCGGTCATGCGGTTGGAGATCGCCTGGCCGGCGGCGTCGTCCTTGGCGCTGTTGATGCGCAGGCCGGAGGACAGACGCTCCATGGCGGTGGTCAGGGAGCTCTTGGAGCTGGTCAGGTTCTTCTGCGCGATGACAGAAGTGATGTTGGTGTTGATCACGGACATGGAGTGACTCCTTGCTTGCTCAAGTTAGGTGCCAGTGGCGAGCTGCGCTGCGCACGTGCTGCGCCTGGCGACAACGGCGCCGTTGGCCGTTACCTCAGATATCGACGGGGAGCGGGGAAGCTTTAGGGCTGACGACGATTTTTTGTGAGTGGATCGGCATTTTTTGATCTGCCTCAATCCTGCGAATTGCCGGCAGGCCGGCCATGCGCCGGTCGACAGGTCGGGTCAGGCCGCAGGCCGGCGCCCGTCTGAGCGGGCTGGCGGCTTGCGTGCCAGCTTGCGCGGAGCCGATCCGGCCTGCGTTCAGGCCATTTCCAACTTGCGTGCCGCGCAGAACTCGACGAACTGCTCCACCTTGAGCGGCGGCGAGTACCAGTAGCCTTGGGCCAGTTCGCAGCCCATGCCCCTGAGCATTTCCGCCTGTTCGGGCTTCTCCACGCCTTCGGCGACGGTGATGCAGCCGAAGTTGCGCGCCATGTCGATCACGGTCTCGGCCAGGCGGCGGTCCTGGGGTTCGGTGTCCATGTTGCTGACGAAGGCGCGGTCGATCTTCAGTACCGAGACCGGCAGGGTCTTCAGGTAGGCCAGCGAGGAGTGGCCGGTGCCGAAGTCGTCGATGGCCACCGGCACGCTGTGGCGGGCGAGCAGGCGCAGCTGTTCACGGGCCAGCTCGACGTTCTCCATCAGTCCCGATTCGGTGACCTCGACCTCCAGCGCGCCGGCCGGCAGGCGGCTGCGCAGCAGGCGGTTGAGCAGGTTGCGGGCGAAGTCCGGGCGGGTCAGTTGCTGCACCGAGACGTTGACCGCCAGGCGGAAGTCGGGGGAGACCTGCCTGGCGGTCAGCCATTCCTCGAGCTGGCGGATGGCGTGCTCGATCACCCATTCGCCGATGCGCAGGATCTCGCCGCTGTCCTCGGCCATGGGGATGAAGTCGGCCGGGGAGACGAAGCCCAGGGTCGGGTGCACCCAGCGCAGCAGGGCTTCGGCGCCGACGACCCGGCCGCTGGGCAGTTCGATCTTCGGCTGGTAGACGAGGAAGAACTCCTGGTTGTCCAGGGCGACGCGCAGCGCCTCGTGCAGGCGGATGCGCTTCTGCAGGGTGTCCTCGATGCTCGACTGGTACAGCCGCCACTCCGCGGCGGTGTCCGGCAGGGCGAGGGCGGCCAGGCGCAGCAGGTGGTCGGCGGACTGGTGGGGCATCGCGGTGTGGCTGATGCCGATGCGGGCGTCGAGGCGGACCTGGACCTGGTCGATGCTGAAGGGCTGGGCGATGCAGTGCAGGATCGCCCGCGCCTGGTTGCTCAGTTCGCCCCTGGCCAGCGGCTGTTGGGTGATCATCAGCCACTTGTTGGTGTTCCAGACGCCCACGGTGGCCTGGGAGGCGAAGTGCTCGAGCAGGCGGTCGCGCAGGTGCAGGCTGAGGGCCTCGCTGGTCGCATAGCCATGCAGGCGGGCGATGTCGTCCACGCCTTCCAGGGCGATGAAGTACAGCGCCGCCGGTGCCTTCTCCCGCAGGCGGCCTTCCAGCTGGGCGAGCAGGGCGCGGCGGTTGGGCAGGGCGGTGACCGGGTCCTCGAGGGACAGGCGGGCGATGGCGGCGGTGCGCTCCTCCACCAGGTTCTGCAGGAGGATGGCGCGGTCGTTGCGCTCCTTGAGCAGGAAGTGCACCTGCAGGGCATTGCGGATGCGCTGCATCACCTCCTGCTGGTCGAACGGCTTGGTGAGGAAGTCGCGCGCGCCGAGGTCGAGGGCCTGCATGCGGGTGTCCCGGCTGGTCTGCGCGGTCAGCACGATGACCGGCGGCGCCTGCTCGCCCCAGCGGGTCTTGAGCCAGGCGAGGATGTCATGCCCGCTCAGGTGCGGCATGTTGATGTCCAGCAGGATCAGGTCGGGCAGTTGCTCCTCGAGCATGGGCTCGACCCAGCGCGGGTCGTTGATGCCCTGGCAGTTGCGGTAGCCGTAGTGCTCCAGCAGCGCCAGCAGCAGCTTGACGTTCACCGGGCTGTCATCGACCACCAGAATGTTGGCGTCGGTGTGGAGCGGTGCGGTTGACTGCACCGGACCCTCTGGCGGACAGCTTTGGGCGACGGGCGCGGCTGCCAGGTCGGGGCCTGCGAGAGTGCCGTGATTGCTGGTGATCATCGTGGTCCCTGTGGGGCGGCGTGGTTCCTCGACGGAATAACGGCCCGGGCAGCGAAAACTTTATGACGATTTGTCGGTGGGGCTGCTCGACGGGTGCGGTTTTGTGCGGTGCTGCACGCCGAGGGCTTCAGAAATGCCCGCGGCTGCCGATAGGTGCGCAGAGGCCCGCCCGGGAGGCGTGCCGTCCCGTCCCCGGTATGCATACGGAGTCCGCATGAATCCCTCCACGCTTATCGGCATCCTCTCCAGCGTCGTGCTGCTGGCGGTGGTGCTGGTCTTTTCCGCCGAGGATCCGTCCCTGTTCCTCGACCTGCCGAGCCTGGGCATCGTGCTGGTGGGCACGCTGGCGGCGACCTTCATCAGCTATCCGCTGGGCGAGGTGCTGCGGGTGTTCGGGCTCTTCGCCACGGTGATGCGCAACGAAAAGCTGTACACCCGCGACGACATGGAGGAGCTGGTGAACATCTCGCGGCTGTGGATGTCCGGCAACCTGCGCCAGGTGGAGGAGGCGCTGCAGCACGTGCGCAACCCGTTCCTGCGCACCGGGGTGCAGCTGGTGGTCGACAACACCCCCGAGGAGGACATCATCGAGCTGCTGCAGTGGCGCATTTCCCGTCTGCGCGCCCGCGAGCATGCCGAGGCGCAGCTGTTCCGGGTGATGGCCAGCTTCGCGCCGGCGTTCGGCATGGTCGGCACCCTGGTCGGCCTGGTGAACCTGATGTTCCTGCTCGGCGATGGCGACATGACCGCCATCGGCCGGCAGATGGCGATCGCGCTGATCACCACCTTCTACGGCGTGCTGCTGGCCAACCTGGTGTTCAAGCCGGTGGCGGTGAAGCTGGAGCGGCGCACCGAGCAGCGCGTGGTGGTGATGAACATGGTGGTGCAGGGCATCTCCATGATGTGCAACAAGCGCAGTCCGGGGCTGATGCGCGAGACGCTGAAGTCGTTCATGGCCCAGTACCAGGACGAGATCAACGATGGCGGCGCCGGGGCACGCGGCCTCAATGGCGGCCGGGCCTGAGGAGCGCCGAGCGATGAGCGAACAGGCAGCCGAGGGCGCCGCGAGCGACGCCGGCACGACCACGGCGATTCCCGCCAGGCAGGCGCTGCTGATGCGCCAGCGCGAGCTGGAGGCCGAGCTGGCGCACGCGCGCCAGGTGGCGGGGCGGGCCAAGCGCAAGATGGGGGAGGGCGAGCCGCTGGCGACCGAGCCCGAGGAAGAGTCCTGGCTGATGACCTACCTGGACATGATGACCCTGATGCTGGTGCTGCTGGTGGTCATGCTGGCCTTCGCCGGCAAGGGCGCGCTGGAAGGGCTGCGCCAGGCGGCCAGCAACCTGCGGCCGGCCCATGAGGGCGTGCTGCCGGCCACTGACGGCCTGCTGCCGCAGTCCGCCCTGCAGGTGCCGACGCCCCTGCCGTCCAAGGCGCCGGTCGATCCGCTCAAGGGCCTGCCGCTGGACCAGCTGGGCGACGACATCGACGTGGTGGTCAACGAGAGCACGGTGAGCTTCCGCATCAGCAGCGAGATCCTGTTCAGCTCCGGCCAGGCCGATCTCAGTCTGGCCGGCCTCTCGGTGCTCAAGCGCCTGGTGCCGGTGCTCAACAGCACCAGTCACCGCATCGCGGTGGAGGGGCACACCGACTCGGTACCGGTGCGCAGCGGCCGCTATCCGTCCAACTGGGAGCTGTCCGGTGCGCGGGCGGGGGGCGTGGTGCGCTATCTGGAAGCCAACGGCGTGGCCAGCGGGCGCCTGCGCGCGGTCGGCTACGCCGATACCCGGCCGCTGGGCGACAACGCCAGCGCCGAGGGTCGGGCGAGCAACCGGCGCGTCGAGCTGATCATGGAAGCGCCGGGTTCATGATGGTGCACTGAGCTGCTCCGTTGTGGTGCGTGAGCCCGCCATAGGTGCGCGGCGGCTTCCCCGTGCCTGCAATATGACGCCATTTTGATGGCATGTTTCTTGCTGTGACGCAGTCATCACTTTTGTTGCACGGAAGAACCCCGATGTCGTCACAGCAAAGCAAGCGCATGGACCTGTCGTCGGCCGAACGCCGCTGGCTGCCCTGGCTGGGCAGGACCGGCAAGCTGGCCATGGGCTGGTCGTGCTGGCTGAACCGCGATACCTGCGCCGAGGTGGAGAAGGTCTTCGAGGGCATCGCGCAGACCCGCAGCCACCTGCTGCACAACTGGGCGCTGACCCAGTGGGCCTGGCTGGCGGAGCTGGCCGATGGCCTGGCGCGCGACTTCACCTGGCTGGACAACCGCCTGCTGCAGGAGCGGCTCGCCCAGTCCGCCGACTGCTCCGAGCTGTTCGTGGTGTCGCCGCAGGGCGTGGTGCTGGCATCGAGCTGGCCCGGGCACTGCAACGCCCGCGATCTCGACCCCGCGGCCCTGGCGGCCGGCCTGCGCCAGCCGTTCCTGCACGGCCCCTATGTCGACCCGCTGACCTTCGACATCGGCCCGTCCAGCTCGCGCTTCCACGACGAGGTGACGCTGATGTTCTATCAGCCGATCCGCCGCGACGACCAGTTGCTCGGCTGCCTGTGCGCGCGGGTGCCCAACGACGTGCTGGGCGACCTGATCCAGCGCGAGGCCGGGCACGTGTACGCCGAGTCCGGCGACAACTACCTGTTCATGGTCGAGTCGCGCTTCGATCCGCGCATCCGGGCGGGCACCGCGCTGTCGCGCTCGCGCTTCGAGGACAACACCTTCAGCCACGGCGAAAACCTCAAGACCGGCGTGCACACCCGCTGGGGCACGGTGCGGGTCCGCCGCCACACCGAGCTGGAGCTGCGCTTCGTCGACCCGGCCACCGGCGAGCTGCACCCGGGCGTGCGCGAGACCATCCGCAAGGGCGCCAACCTGTTCGTCACCTATCCCGGCTATTCCGACTACCGGCACGTGCCGGTGGTCGGCAAGGGCGTGACCTTCCAGTTGCCCGGCTCGCCGGATCGCTGGGGGATGATGTGCGAGGCCGACCTCGAGGAGGTCTACCGGCGCCGCTCGCTGACCTTCGGGCTGATGCGGACCTTCCTCTTGGTGATGGGCGGCTGGTACGCCGCCAGCACCGGCCTGCAGCACTACAGCGGCCTGCCGCAGGGCGTACTCGACCTGCTCGACCTCGGCCTGCTGGGGCTGTGCGGGCTGCTGTTCGCCGCCCTGGGTCCGCGGCGGCTGGCCAGCCGCATGGGCGAGATGACCGCGGTGATCCGCACCATCGCCGAGGGCGGCGGCAACCTGAGCCAGCGCCTGGATCGCGGGCGCATGGCCAACGACGAAAGCGGCGACATGGCGCGCTGGATCAACAGCTTCATCGACAACCTCGACGGCATCGTCGGCGAGGTGATCCGCGCCTCGCACAGCGTCGGGCAGACCAATGCGCAGATGCTGGCGCACAACAACGCGGCCTGCAGCACCTCCACGGCGGTGGCCGAGTCCATGGGCAGCATGCTGGCGCTGGTGGAGGCGCAGCTGACCGAGATCCAGCAGGCCTCACTGACCGCCGAGGAGATGAAGAGCGCCATGGAGGCGGTGATCGGCAGCGCGCGCGAGAGCACCCAGGCGATCCGCAACGTGGTGGACCGCTCGGCGCGCAGCGTGCAGTCGCTGGACAGCCGCATGGGGCAGATCGGCAACATCGTCGAGCTGATCAGCGAGATCACCATCCAGACCAACCTGCTGGCGCTCAACGCCGCCATCGAGGCGGCGCGGGCCGGGAGCCACGGTCGCGGCTTCGCCGTGGTGGCCGGGGAGATCCGCACCCTGGCCTCGCGCACCGCCAGCGCCGCCGACGAGATCCGCCACGTGATCGAGGGACTGCAGGAGGAGACCCGCGACGCGGTGGCCTTCATGACCCATGGCGTGTCGAACGTCGATGCCAGCCTGCGCCAGGCCGAGCAGGGTTCCAGCGAGAACCTGCGCCTGCAGCAGGCGGTGCAGCGCATGTTCGAGCTGATCAAGCAGCTCGACCAGCGCAGCCAGCACTACGGGGACACGATCCGCGGCGTCGATCAGGTATCCCAGAACATGCAGCAGACCCTGCGCACGCTGCAGGGCAGCACCTCCCGGGTGCGGCACACCACCAGCAAGCTGCAGCAGCTGGTGGGGCAGTTCGCCGTCACCCAGGGCTGAGCAGGTCTCAGGCCGACATGGCCGCGACGAGGGAGGAGGCGAGTTCGCTGTCCTCCGCGCTGTCGACCTCGCAGTCGAGGCCGAGCTTGGCGAAGGCGGCTACCTGGCCCCAGTCGACGCCGGCCAGCAGGTGGTCGGTGTCGAGATAGCTCTGCAGCACGGCGACCTGGACGACATCGGCATAGTCGACATCGTTCGTGTCGCGGCTGAAGTTGAGATGCTGGGAGGGGATCGAGGCGATCGACTCGGGGAAGTTCCACTGGTGCAGGATGCGGTCGCCGATCACCGGGTGGACCTCGTCGATGATGAAGGTCAGGCTCTGCGGGTCCTGCAGCAGCTCCGGGTGGTTCTCGGCATAGGTCAGGATCGGCAGCGCGCCGATCTGGTGGACCAGCCCGGCGAGGGCCGCCTGCTCCGGAACCAGGGTCGTGTAGTTGCGGCTCAGCACATAGCTGATGCTCGACACCTCGAGGCTCTTGCTCCAGATCTCGTGCATCTTGCGCTCGATGATGGGCGACTTGGCGCGGAACATCTGCTCCAGCGCCAGGCCGATGGCCAGGGTGCTGGTGTAGTTGATGCCGAGGCGGCTGATCGCCATCTGCAGATCGGTGATTTCCGTGCGCGCCCGCAGCAGCGGGCTGTTGGCCACCCGGATCAGGCGGGCGGTCAGCGCGGTGTCGCTGCCGACTTCCCGGGCCAGTTCGGCGATGCCGATGTCGGGCTGCTGCACGGTCTGGCGAATCCGCAGCGCCGCCTCGGGCAGGGTGGGGAGGACCAGCTGGTCATTGCGAATGGCCTGTAGCAGTTCCCGGCTGACCGTCTCTGCAAGTCGGCTCATGGCTTGGTGTTCCTTGTCGATTCTGGGTGTGACACTGGCGGAGCGCAGGGCTTGCGCCTGGAGGCGGCAGTATTGCCGATCTGGCAGGCAAGAGCGAGCCGGCCGCCTGTCCCGGGCAATGGACAGCGCCTGCCGGCGCCCCTCCATCGGGTATTGCCGCAGGGGCTCGACGCCGAAGGCGTGGCCGATGCGCAACCCGGCCAGTTTGCCGTCCGCGCCATCGCTGTGCACGCGGAAGCCGCCATCGCGGTGCTGGAAACGTGACCTGATCCCGTTGTGCCACAGGACCCGGGCCGGCGAGACGGGCAATCAGGCCCGCCGCTGCCCTGGCCGGCGCGTCTCGTCCGTCAGAGCAGCATGACCGGCCAGCCGTGGAGGTAGGGTATGACGCAGCCATGGAGAGACAGCGCTGCCGGGCACCCATCGGCCGGCTGGCTGTTCGTGCTGCCTTCGTAGTCGCCGCCGAAAACCATCACCAGGCTGACGACCAGTGCGCCGGCCAGCCAGACATAGCCATCAATGCTCATGACACGACTCCTCTGTCTGCTCTTGTTGTTGGCGGAGGCTGTGCGGTCCGTGCGCTTGCAGGCGACACCACTCGTTGCGCTTCGGTGCACTGCATGGTGTTGCGACACGGTTCCTGTCGAGGCTCAGCTTAGCCCGCACCCGGCGGCCGCTGCATTCAGGAAAAGCGAATGATCCGTTCGCTTTATCCTGATCATGGACGGCCATGCCGCCGGTTATCTGCGCCAGTCTCCCGGGATACATGGCGGGAGTCCGGCAAGGAAGGCGGCACTCACCATCTTGCAACTTAACTGAACAACCCCTTCGCCCCGGCTGCCTGTCTTCCCCGGCGTCCCCTGCAAATAATCCGGCCCAACAGGTCAGCGGATTCGAGGAAGGGGACCATGCAGGATTTCGACGTCATAGTGATCGGCGGGGGCAATGCGGGGCTGTGCGCGGCGCTGTCGGCCCGCGAGCAGGGCGCGCGGGTGGCGCTGCTGGAGCGCGCCCCGGAGGAGATGCGCGGTGGCAACTCGGCGCACACCGGCGGCGCGTTCCGCGTCGCCTATCGCGGGGTGGACGACCTGCGCCAGCTGATGCCCGACCTGCTCGACAGCGAAATCGAGAGCAGCGACTTCGGCAGCTACACCCAGGACGACTTCTACGGCGAGCTGGCCGCGCAGAGCCAGTACCGCGCCGATCCGGAAGTGCTCGACACCGTGGTCAGCCAGAGCCTCGACACCCTGGGCTGGATGACCCGCCAGGGCGTGCGCTTCATGCCGATCTACGGTCGCCAGGCGTTCAAGGTCGACGGCAAGTACAGGTTCTGGGGCGGCCTCACCGTCGAGGTGTCCGGCGGCGGCCTGGGCCTGGTCGAGGCGCTGATGCGCCGCGCCGAGCGCACTGGCGTCGAGCTGCACTACGCCTGCCGCGCGCAGCGGATCGGCCGCGCCGACGGGCGCTGGCAGATCGAGTGCGCCAACGGCCAGCGCTTCAGCGCCGCCGGGCTGATCCTCGCCACCGGCGGCTTCCACGCCAACCTCGAATGGCGCGCCAAGTACCTGGGGCCGGGCTGGGACCTGGCCAAGGTGCGCGGCTCGCACTTCAACACCGGTGACGGCATCCGCATGGCCATGGACGTCGGCGCGGTGGCCCACGGCAACTGGTCGGGCTGCCACGCGGTGTTCTACGACGTCAATGCCCCCGAGCTGGGCGACCTCGACCTGCTCAACATGCAGAAGAACTACTTCCACCTCGGCGTGGTGGTGAACGCCGACGGCAAGCGCTTCGTCGACGAGGGCCTGGATTTTCGCAACTACACCTACTCGGGGATGGGCGCCAAGGTCCTGCAGCAGCCGGGCGGCGTCGCCTGGCAGCTGTTCGACCAGCACAGCGAGCACCTGCTGCCCGACGAGTACCGCGTGCGCCACGCCACCCGCATCCAGGCCGACAGCCTCGAGGAGCTGGCCGGCAAGCTCGAAGGCGTCAACGTCAACGCGCTGCTCGACACCCTCCGGGAGTTCAACGCCGCCGTGCGCCGCGAGGTGCCGTTCAACCCGGCGATCCGCGACGGCCGCTCGACCCAGGACCTGGCGATTCCCAAGTCCAACTGGGCCAACCCGCTGGAGCGCGGCCCCTTCGTCGCCTACGCGGTGACCTGCGGCATCACCTTCACCTTCGGCGGCCTCAAGGTGAACAGCGGGGCGCAGGTGATCGACGAGGACGGCCAGCCGATCCCCGGCCTGTACGCCGCCGGCGAGCTGGTCGGCAACCTCTACTACGTCAAGTACGCCGGCGGCGCCGGCCTCACCTCGGGTTCGGTGCTCGGCCGCATCGCCGGCGCCGCGGCCGCTGCCCAACGCTAAAAGGACATCCCATGACCATCCGCATCTGGCACCAGAGCTTCACCGTGCTCAGCGACCTCGGCGCCTACGACGCCGCCCTGCGCGCCCACTTCAGGAAGGTCGCCCGTCCCGACACGGTGATCGACATGCACGGCATGCAGCCGGGCACCTACCGCAGCAACTACCCGGGCGACGACATCAAGTACGCCGCCATCCAGTACCTGCACGGCCTGCAGTTCATGGCCGCTGGCATCAACGCCGAGCAGCAGGGCTACGACGCCTACGCCATCAGCACCCTGCCGGAGCCGGCGCTGCGCGAGATCCGCAGCCTGCTCGGCATCCCGGTGGTCGGCTACGGCGAGGCGGCGATGCTCACCGCCTGCACCCTGGGCCGTCGGTTCGGCGTGCTGGTGTTCATCGACGAACTGGCCGAGCTGGTCACCGACAACGCCCAGCGCCACGGCCTCGGCCAGCGCCTGGCCGGGGTGCGCCACGTCGGCTTCCGCTTCGCCGACGTGCTGGCCGCATTCAGCGATCCGGCCTCGCTGATCGACCGCTTCCGCAGCGCCGCCCGCGCGCTGATCGCCGCCGGCGCCGAGGTGATCATCCCCGGCGAGGCGCCGCTCAACGTGCTGCTCGCCACCCACGGCATCAGTGAGGTGGACGGCGTGCCGGTGCTCGACTCGCTCGGCGCCTGGATCAAGCAGGCCGAGTCGATGGTCGACCTGCAGCGCGCCAACGGCACCCGCACCTGCAACCGCGGCTACTTCTCCGCCCAGCCCGACCCCGAGCGGGTGCGCGAGATCTTCGCCTTCTATGGCCTGGCCCAGCGGTTTCTCGAGCCGCGCTGAGGAGCGATGAACATGAGCGAGATCCTGAATACCCAACTGCTGGTGATCGGCGGCGGCCTGGCCGGCTTCGCCGCCGCGCTGAGCGCCGCCGAGGCCGGCGTCGACGTGCTGCTGCTGGAGAAGACCGCCGCCACCGGCGGTTCCTCGGCGATGAGCGGCGGCTGCCTGGCCTTCGCCGGCACCGACCTGCAGCGCGAGCGTGGCATCGAGGATTCCTCCGAGCTGCTGTTCCGCGACCTGGTGGACGTAAGCAAGGGCGAGTGCGACGAGGCGCTGGTGCGCGCCTACGCCGACCACCAGCTGGCCACCTACGAGTGGCTCAAGGCCCACGGCGTGGTCTTCCAGCCGGTGATCGAGACCGCCTCCGGGCAGTCGGTACCGCGCGTGCACAACGTCGACCCGGCCGACATGGTGCGCCAGCTGGAGCTGGCCGCGCTGAACACCGGCAAGGTCGAGGTGCTGCGCAATGCCCGCGCCCGCCGCCTGCTGCGCAGCGCCGGCGGGCGGGTGATCGGCGCCAGCGCCGAGCGTGACGGCCAAGCGCTGGAAGTGCGCGCCGCGCGCGGGGTGATCCTCGCCTGCGGCGGCTTCGTCCACGACCGCGAGATGATCCACCGCTTCGCTCCGCTGTACGACAATGCGGTGTTCATCGGCGGCGAGGGCAATGAGGGCGACGGCCTGCGCATGGCCTGGGCGCTGGGCGCCGATGTGCGCGACATGGTCCACATCAAGGGCACCTTCGGCAAACACCCGATGGACGAGAACAACCACCACGCCTGCCTGGCCGTGTACAAGGGCGCCATCGCGGTCAACCAGGAAGGTCGCCGCTACGTCGACGAGTCGCTGTCCTACAAGCTGCTCGGCGACGCCTGCATGCAGCAGTCCTACGGCGTGACCTACCAGATCCTCGACCGCGACATCATGGAAAGCGGCGACGACCGCGTGCGCATCCTCGACTTCGAGCGCCGCCTGGAGGAGGGCCTGTTCGTCGAGGCCGATAGCCTGGAGCAGCTCGCCAAGCTGCTGGAACTACCGGTCGACGACTTCCTCGCCGAGGTGGCCGCCTACAACGCCGCGGTCAGTGCGGGCGAAACCCCGGCCTTTGGCCGCCGCCACCTGGTCCACCAGCACGGCACGCTGCGCACCATCGCCCGCCCGCCGTTCTACGCCTACCCGTCAACCGCGGCGGTGTTCGGCACCTACTGCGGCGTGAAGGTGGATGCGCAGATGCGCGTATACGACGTGTTCGGCGAGCCCATCGACGGCCTGCTGGCCGCCGGCGAAATGGTCGGCGGGCTGCACGGCGCCGCCTACATGACCGGCTCGGCGCTGGGCAAGGCGGCGATCTTCGGCCGCCTGGCCGCCGCCACCGCCTGCCACGGCTGAAGGAGGAAGGGCCGATGAACATCCTGGTACTGCTGGCCGGCGTGGCCGACGTCCGCTACCCGCTGCACGACATCCACATCGACGCCGCCGGGCTGATCGAGGAGAGCGGCCAGTCGCGCCGCCAGCTCGGCCCGTTCGACGAGGGCGCCCTGGAGCTGGCGCTCAAGCTGCGCGACGCCCGCGAGGACTGCCGCATCGAGGTGCTGGTGCTCGGCGGCAGCAACAGCGACAACCTGCTGCGCAGCGTCGCCGCCTTCAAGCCCGACCGCCAGCGCCTGCTCGACCTGCAGCCGTGCCGGCCCTGGGACGCGCGCCTGAGCGCGGCGCAGATCGCCGGGCTGATCGAGGCGGAGGGCATCCCCGACCTGCTGCTGATCGGCCGCGAGTTCGGCGACCTCGACGAGGGCAGCCTGCCGGTGCTGCTCGCCGCGTGCCTCGGCCTGCCGCTGTTCGCCCTGGCCCAGTACGCCGAATGGCAGGACGGCCGTGTGCGCCTGCTGCGCGAGCGAGGCATCCGCCAGCAGTGGCACACAGTCGCCGGCCCGCTGCTGGCCACGGTGACCAACGACCGGCGCAACAAGCTGCGCCACCCGCTGATGAAGAACGTGATGCTGGCCAAGAAGATGACCTTCGACAGCGTGACCGCCAGCGCGGCGGAAGACAGCAGCGTCCGCCTCGCCGACCTGGCCCCGGCCCGCGAAGTACCGCGCGGTGGCCAGTGCCGGCTGCTGGATGGCGACGTGCCGAGCCAGGCCCGCGCGCTGGCCGGCTACCTGCGTGGCGTGACAGAGGAGAACGCGGCATGAGCGCAGCACGCGAGATTCTGGCCCTGATCCCCCTGGCCTGGGGCGAGGACGCCCTCGACATGACCCTCGGCGCCGCCCAGCGGGTGGCCGCCGACGCCGGCCTCGGCTTCGCCGCGCTGCTGCTCGGCCGCGCCGGCGGCGAGGAGGGCGCCCGCCG
>NZ_SSTC01000055.1 GCF_004801855.1 Pseudomonas sp. A-1
CGGCCTGCGCGGCGGCGCCGAAGCCGCCGGTGGCGCAGACCACCCCGCCGCGCGCCAGCACCCGCTCGCTGCGCCCGTTGCGGCGCAGCTGCACGCCGCGCACCGTGCCGTCCTCGACGATCAGGCTCTCGGCCTGGCAGTCCAGCCACAGCTCGACGCCCCTGGCGAAGGCGGTGGTGGCCAGCCGGGCGATCAGCGCGTTGCCCACGGTCAGTCGGGTGCCGCGCGGGTGCTTTAGGCGGTCGCGACCGTAGCGCGCCATCAGCTTGAGGCAGTGCCACAGCGACTGCGGTGAGCGGCGGAAGTTGAGGAAGTGCTGGATGTCGACGCGGTTCACCATCATGCCGCCGAACAGCAGCATGCCCTGCGGCGGCACCTTGAGGTCCTTGAAGCGCTCGCCGAGGCGGCGGCCGTCGTACTCGACCATCTCCAGGGCGCGGCCGCGGTCGGTGGCACCGTCCTCGTCCGGGTAGTAGTCGGGCGACAGCGGGCGCAGGGCGTAGGCCAGCTCGCTGTGCTGCTCGAGGTAGCGCAGCGCCTCGCTGCCGCGCTCGATGAAGGCGTCGACCAGCTCGGCGTCGTAGCCGGCGCCGATGGTCTTCTTCAGGTAGGTGCGTACCGCCTCGGGCGAGTCGGCGATGCCGGCGGCGCGCGCCTGGTCGCTGCCGGGGATCCACACGGCGCCGCCGGAGATCGCCGAGGTGCCGCCGAAGGTGCTCGCCTTCTCGACGATCAGCACGCGCAGGCCGCGGCAGGCGGCGGTGGTGGCGGCGGCGAAGCCGGCCGCGCCGCTGCCGAGCACCACCAGGTCGTATTCGTGGACGGCAGTGCTGGGGGCGATGGAGGGATGGATTGCGGTGGTCATGACGTGCTTCCTCTGCCGGTCAGATCTGCTGCGGGGTGACGCCCATGAAGGCGCCGAGGTTGCCGAGCTGGGCGAAGGCCATCTCGGCGCCGGTCTGCACCTGGCAGCCCATGCGCTGGGCGAAGGCAAGCAGCGGGGTGATCTCCGGCGAGGTCACCACGTCGGCCACCAGGGTGCCGGCGCGCAGGGTTTCCAGTTGGGCGAGCGGTAGGGGCAGTTCGCCGCTGCCGCCCATGCCCACCGGCGAGGCGTTGACCACCAGGTCGAAGCCGGCCAGCGACGGGTAGTCGCTGTGCACCGCCAGGCGCGGGAAGGCGTCGCGCAGCAGCGCCGCCAGGCCTTCGGCGCGCGTGGCGCTGACGTCGGCGAGGGTCAGCTCGGCGACCCCGGCTTCGGCCAGCGCCCAGGCGATGGCGCTGCCCACCCCGCCGGTGCCGACCACCAGGGCGCGCTGGCCGTGGCCCTGGAAGCCGTGCTGGCGCGCGGCGTTGAGGAAGCCGTCGCCGTCGACGTTGTCGCCGAGCAGGCGGCCGTCGGCCTCGCGGCGGATCACGTTGACCGAGCGCAGGGCGCAAGCGCGGGCGCTGACGCCGTCCAGGCGCTCGGCCAGCACCTGCTTGTACGGCACGGTGACCACGCAGCCGCGCAGGTTGCGCCAGCCGCGCAGGGTGGCGAGGAAATCGTCCAGCGCCGCCTCGGTCAGGTCGATGGCGATCATCGCCAGGTCCCTGTGGTGCTGGGCGAACCAGGTGTTGAAGTTCTCCGGCGACTTCACCTGGGCGATGGGGGAGCCGACGATGGCTACCAGTTCGGTCGAACCGCGGATCATGCTGACCTCCAGCTGTTGTGCTTGTTGTGCGGCGAGTATTGCGAGGGGCTCGCCGGGCCAACAACGCGCTGAATGGTCATTCTGGTTGTTAATCACATCGACACTGCGATAATCGCACTGAATGGCGAAAATTCCCGAGGAGTGTCCATGAGCCAGGCCCAGATCCACCCGCGCGACCTGATCGCCGGCCTGCAGAAGGGCCTGGCCCTGATGCAGCTGTTCAGCGAGGAGCATCCGCGCCTCGGCGTGGCGCAGGCGGCCCGCCTGTCCGGGCTGACCCCCAGCGCGACGCGGCGCTTCCTGCTGACCCTGGTGCACGAAGGCTTCGCCGAGAGCGACGGCCGCCAGTACTGGCTGACCGCCAAGGCGCTGCGCATCGGCCAGGCCTACGTCGACTCGGCGCAGCTGCCGCGCATGCTGCGCCCGGTGGTCGAGCAGGTGGCGCGTACCACCCAGGAGCACGTCGCGGTGGGCCTGCGCGACGGCGACGACATCGTCCACGTGGTGCGCAGCCGCTACAGCCACATCGCCTCGCTGTCGATCCGCCCCGGCTCGCGGGCGCCGCTGTACTGCACCGCCAGCGGCCGGGTGTGGCTGGCGCACCTGCCCGAGGAGGAGCTGGCCGGTTACTTCGCACGGGTGCCGCGCCGCCAGCTGACCCCGCACACCCGCACTGAAGAGGCGGCGATCCGCGCCGAGCTGGCGCAGATCGCCGCGCAGGGCTATGCGCTGGTCGACCAGGAGTACGAGGTGGGCATGCGCGTGCTGGCGGTGCCGCTGTACGGACGCGGCGGGCGGCTGCAGGCGACCCTGTCCATCACCACCCACGCCTCGCGCCTCAGCCTGGAGGAGATGCGCCTGCGCTACCTGCTGCCGCTGTACGAGGCGCAGGCGCTGCTCAGGCCGGTGCTGGACTGAAAAAGCAAAAGGCCGTGACGGATCGCTCCTCCACGGCCTTTTGCTCGGTGCCGACCGCTCACTCCCAGTCGCTGACCCCGGCGATATGCCGGCCGGCGATGTAGCCGAAGGTCACCGCCGGGCCGAGGTTGATGCCGCCGGCCGGGTAGTGGCCGCCCATGATGCTGGCCATGTCGGTGCCGGCGGCGTACAGGCCGGGGATCGGCTGGCCGTCGCCGTCCAGCACCTGGGCGCTGGCGTTGGTCTTCAGCCCGGCGAAGGTGCCGAAGCAGCCGGGCTGCACCTTCACCGCGTAGAACGGTCCGTGCTCGATGGGCGCCACGCAGGGGTTGGGCTGGTGGGTGGCGTCGCCCTGCTTGCGGTTGTAGAGGGTCGAGCCGCGGCCGAACGTCGGGTCCTCGCCGTTCCGGGCATGGCGGTTGTATTCGGCGACGGTCTTAGCCAGCCCGGCCGGGTCGATGCCGCAGGCGCGCGCCAGCTCCTCGATGGTCTTGCCGCGCTTGAGATAGCCGTTGCGCAGCCAGCCGCCAAGCGGCACCGGCGCCGGGCGTGAGATGCCCAGGCCGTAGCGGCGCTGGAAGCGGTGATCGCAGACCAGCCAGGAGGCGACCTCCTGGCCCGGCGGCACCGCGGCGACCATCGCCGCGGTGTAGTCGTAGTAGCCGTGGGCCTCGTTGACGAAGCGCCTGCCGTCGGCCAGCACGCCGATGATCCCCGGCTTGCCACGCTCGATGATGTGCGGGAAGTGGCCGCTGCTGCCGTCCGCATGGCGCACCAGCGACACCGGCGCCCAGGCCACCGGCGACACCAGGTCGGTGGCCACCTGGCCGCCGGCGGATTCGCCCAGGCGCAGGCCGTCGCCCGAGGCGCCCTGCGGCGGCAGGGCGAGGTGCTCGTGGCCGGTGGGCGTGCGCGGGAACAGTTCCTTGCGCCGCTCGATGTCGTTGGGGAAGCCGCCGGCAGCCAGCACCACCGCCTTGCGCGCGCGGATGCTGACCTCGCCCTGCGCGGTCTCCACCGCCGCGCCACGCACCGCGCCGTTTTCCAGCAGCAGGCGGCGCGCCGGCGCCGACTCGATCAGCCGCACGCCGAGCTCCTCGGCCGACTTGGCCAGCCGCGCCACCAGCGCCACGCCGTTGACCAGCTGCATGGCGCGGCCGTGGCGGGCCAGATCGACCAGGTGGCGGCCGAAGCGCCTGCCGGCGTAGACGAACGAGCGCGCCGAGCGGGTGACGCTGAGGAAGGCGGCCAGGTCCTTGCCGGCCATGATCGGCATGCCCAGGAACGAGGTCTCGCGCATGGTCTTGCGCAGGCGGTGGATCAGCGCGCCGGCCTCGCGGCCGTCCCAGGGCGCGGCGATCACCGAGCGCCCGCCGGTGCCGGCGCCGGGGCTGTCGCCGTGGATGTCGGCGATCTGGTTGCCGTCGGCGAACTGCAGGCGGGTGTGCTTCTCGAAGAACTCGACCATGTGCGGGCCGGCCGCGAGGAAGGCGTCGATGCGCGCGGGGTCGTACTTCTCGCCCAGCTCATGCCTGAGGTAGGTGCGCGGCAGCTCGGGGTCCTCGACGATGCCGGCGCGACGCGCCAGCGGGTTGCACGGCACCCACATCCAGCCACCGGACCAGGCGGTGGCGCCGCCGAACACCGGGTCCTTCTCCACCACCACCACCTGCTGGCCGTGCCAGGCGGCGGTCACCGCGGCCGACAGGCCGGCGGCGCCCGAACCTATGACCAGGACATCGCATTCCACCGGGTGGGTGAGGGGACTCGCAGGCATCGCAGTTACTCCAGCTGGGCGCACGGCGCCATGTATTGTTTCTGGAACTTGGTTCCAATAATAAGTCTGGGAAGGGTTGCCGCCAAGAGGCAGAAGCCGCTGGCGACGAAGTGCAGACCGTGAAAACGACAGGCCCGGCGCAGAGCTGGGCCTGTACGGGAGGGGCGGGATCAGGGCTTGGCGATGCCCAGGCTGTCCGGGGCGACCGCCACCGCCTTGGCCTTGTACATCGACCAGGCGGTGACCGACTGCCAGCGGTTGAGGTATTCGCTGGCCTCCGCGCCGCTGAGGTTCAGCGACTTGGCGCCGTAGTCCTTGAGGAAGGCCTGGAACTCGGGGCTGGCCACCGCCTTGCTGTAGGCGGCAGTCAGCTTCTGCTTGATGTCGTCGGGGGTGTCCTTGTGCACCCAGACACCCCAGAACGGCCCCCACGGCAGGTAGTCGGCGATCCCCGGCAGGGTCTTGCTGATCGGCTCGACGCCCGGCAGCTCCGGGTGCGCCTCGGTGCTGACCACGGCGAGGGCCTTGAGCTTGCCGGTGCGGATCAGCTCCTTGGCGGCGGCCAGGCTCAGCGGCATGAAGTCGATGTGCTTGCCCATCAGCGCGGTGATGCCGGGGCCGTCGCCGCCGAAGGTCACCTCGCGCACCTCGAGCTGGTCCACCGCGCTGATCATCGAGTGCACGGTGTTGGGCAGGGCGCCGGCCCCGGCGCCGCCCATGCGCAGGGTGCCGGGGTTGGCTTTGGCCGCGGCCATCAGGTCGGCCATGCTGTTCCACGGGCTGTCGGCATGGGTGGCGATCACCGCGACGTTCTGGCCGATCAGGTTGATCGGGTAGAGCGCGCTGTAGTCGAACTTGGCCAGGCCCAGCACCGGATACAGCTGCGGGTTCTCGGCGCCGAGCAGCACGGTGTAGCCGTTGGGCTGCTGGCCGAGCACGTAGGTGGTGCCGATCACCGCGGTGCCGCCCGGGCGGTTGTTGAGGATCAGCTTGCCGCCGAGTTCCTTCTCGACGTAGGGCGACAGGCTGCGCATCACGTTGTCGGTGGCGCCACCGGCGCCCCAGGGGATCACCGCCTGGATCGGACGCTCCGGGTAGTCGGCATGGGCGGCGAGGGCGAAACCGGCGGCGCAGGCGGCGAGGGTCATTCCGGCGAGCATTTTCTTCAGCATGGGAGGTACTCCGCTTGTTGTTGTTTTCGGATCAGGGGGTGACAGGGGTGGAGGTGCACTTCTTCTTCAGCCAGCCCGCAGCCGGGGTCTTGCCGAGGAGGATCAGGGTGATGCCGAGGCTGAGGATCAGCGACACCGGGTTGCTGACCAGTTCGCCGAGCAGCGCGGCCGGGTCGTCGCCGACCGAGGCCATCGCCTGGCGATACGAGTTGTCCATCATCGGGCCGAGGATCACGCCGAGGATCACCGGGCCCATCTGGAAGCCGAAGGCCTTGAGGAAGTAGCCGAGCAGGCCGAAGCCGAGCATCCAGTACACCTCGGTCATGCTGCTGTTGATCGAGTAGGTGCCGACCACGCAGAGCACCAGGATCAGCGGGATCAGCAGGGCCTTGGGCAGCTCGACCAGCTTGGCGAACAGCTTGATGCCCATCAGGCCGAATACCAGCAGGAACAGGTTGGCCAGCGCCAGGTTGCCCACGGTGAACCAGAAGATGTGCGGGCTTTCCACCATCAGCATCGGACCGGGATTCAGGCCGTGGATCACCAGCGCGCCGATGATCACCGCGGTCACCGCATCGCCCGGGATGCCGAGGGTCAGCATCGGCACGTAGGCGCCGCCGACCGCCGCGCTGTTGGCGGTTTCCGGCGCCACCAGGCCCTCGTAGGCGCCCTGGCCGAACGGCCGGCTGGGCTTCTTCACCGTGCGCTTGGCGTGGTCGTAGGCCATCAGCGCGGCGATGTCGCCGCCGACGCCGGGCAGGGCGCCGACCAGCACGCCGATCACCGCGGTGCGCAGCGACAGCGGCAGGAACTTCAGCACCATCGCCACGGACGGGATGATCTTGTCGACCTGCTGGCGCACCGCTGGCACGTCCAGGGTATGCAGCTGGTAGAAGGCCTCGGCGACGCCGAACAGGCCGATCATCACCACCACGTAGTGGATGCCGCCCATCAGCTCGACCTGGTCGAAGGTGAAGCGGCCCTGGGCGGTCACCGGGTCCATGCCGACCAGGCCGATCACCGTGCCCAGCGCGGCGGCGAACACGCCCTTGGCCAGCGAGCCTTCCGACAGACTGCCGACCAGCAGCAGGCCGAGCGCGGCGATCAGGAAGTAGTCGCGCGGGGCGAACTTCAGCGCCATCTCGCCGATCACCGGCGCCGCGCAGGCCAGCACCACCGTGCCGGCCAGGCCGCCGATCACCGACATCACCGTGCTCAGGCCGATGGCGCGGCCGGCCTCGCCGAGCTTGGCCAGCGGGTAGCCGTCGAAGCCGGTGGCCACCGAGGAGGGTGCGCCGGGAATGTTGAGCAGGATGGCGCTGCGCGAGCCGCCGTACACCCCGCCGATGAAGATGCCGACGATCAGCGCCAGGGCGCTATTGACCTCCCAGGAGAAGGTGAAGGAGACCAGGATCGACACCGCCATGGTCACAGACAGACCGGGGATGGCGCCGATGTAGATGCCGGCGAAGGTGCCCAGCGCGGTGAGCATCAGCAGCTGCGGATCGAGCCAGGCCATCAGCAGGTAGGAGAAGGTTTCGCTCACGGGGGATTCCTCAGGGCAGGTAGACGCTGAAGGCGAGACTGAACAGCAGCCAGATCAGACCCGTCGACACGCCGCTGGCCAGCAGCGCCACCAGCGGGCGGCCGCGTCCCAGGTAGAGGGCCGCCAGCAGCAGGAAGACGAAGGTGGCCGGGTAAAAGCTGGTCCACTGGATGCTGGCCAGGTAGGCCACCGCCAGGGCGATGAACACCAGGATGCAGCGCGGGAAGTGCTGGGCGGCGAACTGCCGGGCGGCGGCCAGCCAGCCGGCGGCGCCGGAGGCCGGCTTGCGCAGGGTGTCGAGGCCGATGCAGATGCCGGCCAGCAGCAGCACGGCGCTGACGCCGAGCGGGAAGGCGCCCGGCGAGCTGATGCCGCTGAAGCCGGCGATGCGCCAGGCCTGCACGGCGACGCCGGCGGCCAGGGCGAGCAGCAGGCAGACGAAGACCAGTTCGCCGACCTGGCGTTGTTCGAGCGGTTTTGACATGACGAGTCTCTCCGCCGGAGGCGCGAGCGCGCCTCCGCATGGTCATGGATGGGGGGCAGGCAGGGCGCCCGGCGGTCAGGCGATCAGGCGCAGCAGCCGGCGCAGACGGCCGGCAACGGCGCTGGGTGAGCGGGAGGGCCGTGCGGGGCGCGTGGTCGGCTGGGCGTCGAAGTGGACCAGCGGGGATAGGCCGGTCCAGCAATCGGTCAGGACAGCGGCGGGGGTGCGAGCTAGCGATGCATCGTGCATGAGGGGGTACCCGTATTCTTGTATTTATCGGTCTGCCGCAGCGCTGGTGTGGCGGTGCAGGTGGTGAGATTATTGGAACCAGGTTTCATAAATGGCAATTCGGCCTGATCGATAATCGAACCAAAATGAACCGTCCGGAACATTTTCCGGGCAAACCGTCCGCCAGCGCCGGTGGATCGCACGGTTTCCGTCAGGCCCGGGGCTCTTCTAGAATCGCCGCTTCTATCGCAGGGATACCAACATGGCAGGCAGTCAAATCGAACGTGCGCTGAGTCTTCTGGAAAGCCTGACCGCCGATCCGGGCGGGATGCCGCTGCAGACCCTGGCCGACCAGCTGCAGATCCCCAAGAGCGCCGCCCACCGCATGCTCGCCGAGCTGATCCGCCTCGGCTATGTGCGCCAGGACCCGCAGACCAGCCGCTACCAGCTGTCCACCCGGCTGGTGGCGCTGGGTTTCCGCTACCTGGCCAGCAGCGGCGCCGACGTGGTGCAGCCGATCCTTGACCGCCTGGCCGAGGAAACCGGCGAACTGGTACGTCTGGGCGTGATCGACGGCGAGCGCCTGACCTGGATCGCCAAGGCGCAGGGCGCGCGCGGCGGCCTGCGCTACGACCCGGACATGGGCCGCGATGCGCCGCTGTCCTCCACCGCCTCCGGCCACGCCTGGCTGGCCAGCATGAGCGACGCTGAGGCGCTGGCCAGGGTGGCGCAGCAGGCGCCGGTCGACCCCGCCGAGCTCGGCCCCAACGCCCCGCGCAGCGAGGCCGCGCTGCTCGAACGCCTGCAGCTGGCACGCCAGCACGGCTACGCCTGGGTGATGGAAAGCTCGGCGGTGGGCATGGCGGCCATGGCCTCGGTGATCCGTCACCCGCGCGACGGCCATCCCATCGGGGTGCTCAGCCTGGCCGGCCCCAGCGCGCGCCTGAGCGAGGCGCGCATGCACCAGCTGGCGCCGCGCCTGCTGGCGGCCGGCGAGGAACTGTCCCAGGCCAGCCTGGCGTCGGAGCTGTTTTCCTGAGGGCGGGCCAAGGGTGTTGCCGCTCTTGGCGTGGCGCTCTGGATTTTCCGGAAAGTCCGCGATTTACTGGCATCTGGCTGGCCTTTTTCAGTGTTTTTCGCAGTGCCGCTACGGAGTCCGCACTCCGGGCAAGAGGGCATCTCCAGCCAGCTGGCTTCTACGAGGGCTTTCAGGCCGGACCGACCCACAGCGCCGCCGGCACGCACACCTGGCCATCGAACAGCAACCGCGCGGTGCGCATCAGGCCGCAGCCGGCCAGCTCGCCATCCCGCAGGCGTAGCTCGACGGTGAATTCGCCGCTGGGGTGCTCCACCGACAGGCGCTGCAGTTCGCCGCCGGGAATACGGGCGACGGGCGCGGCCACCGAGCCCTCGACCAGGCAGGCCGTCGCCGCACTGACCGCGCCGAACACGCCGATCGAGGCGTGGCAGCGGTGCGGGATGAAGCTGCGGGTACTGATGGCTCCGCCGGAACGAGCTGGAGCGATCAGGCACATCTTCGGCACGTTGCGCAGGCGGACGTCGCCCAGGTTCATGCGCGGACCTGCCTGCAGACGGATCGACTCCAGGCGGGCCTTCAGCTCGCCGTCGGCGTCCAGCGCCTCGCGGCTCTCGTAGCCGCTGCGGCCAAGGTCCTCGGCGCGCAGCAGGACCACCGGCATGCCGTTGTCGATGCAGGTGACCTCAATGCCGTCGAAGCGGTCGCGGGCGTTGCCGGTGGGCAGCAGGGCGCCGCAACTGGAGCCGGCGACGTCCTGGAAGTCGACCACCAGCGGCGCCGCGCTGCCGGGCACGCCGTCGATGCGCGCATCGCCTGCGTATTCGACCCGCCCGCCCGGGGTCGGCACCCGGGCGACGGCGATCTGCCCGGTGTTCTCCATGAAGATGCGCACCAGGGTGACCTCGCCGCAAACCGCCACCAGCCCGCGCTCGATGGCGAAGGGGCCGACGCCGGCGAGGATGTTGCCGCAGTTCTGGCCATAGTCGACGCGCCGCTCGTCCACCAGCACCTGGGCGAACAGGTAGTCGACGTCGGCATCCGGCCGCATGGAGGTTTGGACGATGGCCACCTTGCTGGTCAGCGGGTCGGCGCCGCCGAGGCCGTCGATCTGCCGTGGGTCCGGCGAGCCCATCACCGCGAGCAGCACGCGATCGCGCTGCTCCGGTTGCGCCGGCAGATCGCTGGCGAGGAAGTAGGCGCCCTTGGAGGTGCCGCCGCGCATCAACAGGCAGGGAATGCGGGTCTGGGTCATGCTCAGCCCTCCAGCTCTTCCAGGCTGTCGACGTAACGCAGGCCCTTCTCGGCCAGGCGCGGACGCATGGCGTAGAGGTCCAGGCCCAGCTCGCCGCTGGCCAGACGCAGGCGCTTGTGCTCCTCGAGGTCGGCGCGTTTGCGGGTGGCTTCCAGCACCGCAGGCAGCTCGTCGCGGCGCACGATCACCGCGCCGTCGTCGTCGGCCAGCACGACGTCGCCCGGGTTGACCAGCTGTCCGGCGCAGACCAGCGGCAGGTTCACCGAGCCGAGGGTCTCCTTGATGGTGCCCTGGGCGTTGATGTGCCGCGACCAGACGGCAAAGCCCATCTCGCGCAGCGTCTGGCTGTCGCGCACGCCGGCGTCGATCACCAGGGCGCGCACGCCGCGGGCCTGCAGCGAGGTCGCCAGCAGGTCGCCGAAGAAGCCGTCGCTGCACGGCGAACTGGGTGCTACCACCAGGATGTCGCCCGGCCGGCACTGCTCGACGGCGACGTGGAACATCCAGTTGTCGCCGGGCGCCACCAGCACGGTGACCGCCGAGCCACAGACGCTCACGCCCTGCTGGATGGGGCGCAGGGCGCTGTCGAGCAGGCTCTTGCGGCCCTGGGCCTCGTGCACGGTGGCCACGCCGTAGCGCCCCAGCTCGTCGATCACGCCGCTGTCGGCGCGCTCGATGTTGCGCACCACGATGCCTGTCTTGCCGATCAGGCCGCTCATGCCAGGTTCTCCGTGACGCGCGGGAAGACGCTCTGGAAGCCCTCGGCGTAGACGATGTTGCGCGCGCTGGTGATGCCGACGTTGCGCTTGGCCTGCACGCCGCGCTGCAGGGCGACACGGGTGTAGTACTCCCACAGGTGTTCCTGGCCGGCCATGCACTGGATGGCGGCGTATTTCCTGTCCCACACCTCGGTGATGTCGAGGAAGGTGTCCGGGCGCCACTCGCACTGCTCCGGCTGGTGCGGCTCGAAGGCGTACACCGGCGGGGCGCCGACGATCTTATCGCCCGGCCGGTAGCCTTCGGCCTGGGCGATGATGCGCGCCTCCTGGGTCAGGTGCATGGCCAGCGGGTGGTCGTAGTTGTAGGGGTCCTTCAGTGAGTGGCTGAGGACGAACTCCGGCTGCACGCGGCGGAACACGTCGGCCAGGCGCAGCAGGGTGTCCGTGTCGGCGCGCATCGGGTAGTCGCCGATGTCGAAGAACTCGACGCTGGCACCGAGGATCTCGGCGGCGGCCAGGGCTTCCTCGCGGCGTGCGGCCTTGACCCTGTCCTCGGTCATCGCGCCCTTGCGCCACAGCTTGGCCGACTCGCCGCGCTCGCCGAACGACAGGCAGACGATGTGCACGGCATAGCCCTGCGCGGCATGCAGGGCGATGGCACCGCCGGCGCGCCAGACGAAATCGGCGGAGTGGGCGCTGACCACCAGTGCGCTCTTCTGGAATGTCTCGTTCATTGCGGGTTGCTCCTCCTGCGTTATGGCCGGGAAAGCATGTCACCCGGTCTTTCCCCGCAAGTAATGCTTTAAACCGCCCTTGCTATGCGTTTTGTTTATTGCCGATATCGGAGATGGGCGGGCATAGTTGTGCCATTTCCGAGATGGGCGAGGCCTCGAGCGCATGAGTGAAAACGAACTTCCCAATCTGATGCAGGTGCGGGCCTTCGTGCGGGTGGCCGAGCAGGGCAGCGTGTCGAAGGCCGCTTCGGTGCTGTACCGGGCGCAGTCGGTGGTCACCCGGGCCATCGCCGATCTGGAAACCGGGCTCGGCGTCACGCTGTTCGAGCGCCACACCAACGGCATGCGCCTGACCGACTTCGGCGAACGGCTGCTGCCGCGGGCGCGCCGCGTGCTGGCCGAACTGGAAAGCGTGCCGCGCCTGCTCGGCAATGCCACGGAGCCGCTGTACCTGTTCCAGGCCCGGCGCCTGCAGGTGTTCGTCAAGCTCTGCGAGACCCGCCACATGCAGACGGTGGCCAGCCTGTTCGGCCTCACCCAGCCGGCGGTCAGCGCCGCCCTCAAGGTGCTGGAAAGCGGCACCGGGCAGGCGCTGTTCGAGCGCACGCCGCGCGGCCTGCAGCCGACCCGGGCGAGCCACGAGATCCTCTTTCCCGTGCGCCGGGCGCTCAACGAGCTGCGCCACCTCGAGGCCGACGTCGCCGCCATGCGCGGCCGCCTGGAGGGCGTGGTGCGGGTGGGCGCGCTGCCGCTGGGGCGCACCCGGATCCTGCCTGAGGCCATCGTGCGGCTGACCGCCGTGCATCCGGACGTGCAGGTGGCCACCGACGAGAGCCCGTTCGACCTGCTGGCCACCGAACTGCGCAGCGGCGACGTGGATTTCATCTTCGGCGCCCTGCGCGCGGCGGAGTACGCCAGCGACCTGGTCGGCGAGGCCCTGCTCAGCGAGGAGATGGTGGTGCTGGTGCGCCGCGACCACCCGCTGCTGGCCGGGGACCTCGGCCCCGAGGCGCTGCAGCACGCCCGCTGGGTCCTGCCTCGTGCCGGCTCGCCGGCCCGCCAGTTGCTGGAGGGGAGTTTCGCCGAGCTGGGCATGCCGCCGCCGCGGCCGGTGGTGGAAAGCGGCGACCTGGCGATCATCCGTGGCCTGCTGCTGCGCTCGGAACTGCTGGCGGCGGTGTCGGCGCACCAGCTGGAGCGGGAGATCCGCTCCGGCGAGCTGTGCGTCCTGCCTTGGCCGCTCAGGCACACGGCCCGGGTGATCGGCCTGATCCAGCGGGCCGGCTGCCTGCATACGGCGGCAGCCCAGGCGCTGATGGACGCCATCCGCGCGGTGATCCGCGAGCAGGAAGCATGACGGCGCCCGCGGGCGCCGTCACACAAGGGGCGAGCGTGGCCGCTCAGTTCAGCCAGCGCACCAGGCAGAGGGTGATGGAGGGGAACAGCACCAGCACCACCACGCGCACGATGTCGGAGGCCAGGAAGGGCACGATGCCGCGGAACGCCTCGCGCAGGCTGACGTCCTTGCTCATGCCGCTGATCACGTAGACGTTCATGCCCACCGGCGGGGTGATCATGCCGATCTCCACCACCATCAGCACCAGGATGCCGAACCAGATGGCCTTCTCGGTCTGGTCCAGGCCGTAGAAGTCCAGGCCCATGACCATCGGAAAGAAGATCGGGATGGTCAGCAGGATCATCGACATGGTGTCCATCACGCAGCCGAGGATCAGGTACAGCAGCAGGATGCCGGCCAGCACCACGAAGGGCGGCAGGCCGCTGTTGCCGATCAGGTCGGCGAGCGCCACGGGCAGCTGCGACAGGGCCAGGAACGAGTTCATCACGTCGGCGCCGAGCAGGATCATGAAGATCATCGCGGTGGTCACCGCAGTGCCGTAGAGCACCTCCTTGAACTCGGCCAGGCGCAGCTTGCCCAGCACCACGGCGAAGAAGCCGGTGCCCAGGGTACCGATCGCCGCGGCCTCGGTGGGGGTGAACCAGCCGCCATAGATGCCGCCGAGCACCAGCACGAAGATCAGGAAGATCGGCCAGACGCCCTGCTGCGCCGCCAGGCGCTCGGCCCAGCGCTGGCGCGGCTGCGCCGGCCCGGCCTCGGGATTGAGGCGCACGAAGATGGAGATGGCGATCATGTAGCCGACCGCGGCCAGCACGCCGGGCACGAAGGCGGCCATGAACAGGGCGGAGATGTTCTGCTGCGAGAGGATCGCGTAGATCACCAGCACCACCGACGGCGGGATGAGGATGCCCAGGGTGCCGCCGGCGGCCAGGCAGCCGACCGCCAGCGAACCGGAGTAGTTGTAGCGCTTGAGTTCGGGCAGGGCGACCTGGCCCATGGTCGCCGCGGTGGCGATGGACGAGCCGCACACCGCGCCGAAGGCCGCGCAGGAGCCGACCGCCGACATGGCCAGGCCGCCGCGCCAGTGGCCGATCATCGCCGCCGCGGCGCGGAACAGGCCCTTGGCCAGGCCGCCGCGCGAGGCGAACTGGCCCATCAGCAGGAACAGCGGGATCACCGACAGGTCGTAGACCGTGTAGCGCGCGTAGGCCACCGACTTCAGGTAGCTGAGCAGCGGGTCCCAGCCGCCGATGGTCACGTAGCCGGCGATGCCGGTGAGCAGCATGGCGATGGCGATCGGAATGCGCACCACCAGCAGCACCAGCAGGATGGCGAGAAAGAGTCCGCCGATTTCGACAGTGCTCATGGGTTTTCCCCCTTGCCGGTCAGGTCGTTCCAGGCGGTGTACAGCGACACCAGAGCGAGCAGCGCGAAGCCGGGCGCGAAGGCGCTCATCGACCACCACAGGGGCAGCCCCATGATGATCGACTCTTCGCCGCTGCCGTAGGCGTCAAGGACGCCGAGCGCCGAGCGCCAGGCGAGCAGGGCGGCGGCCACCGCCATCAGCAGGCCGCCGAGGGCGTCCAGCCGGCTGCGCACGCGCTGCGGCGCATGCAGGGTGAACACATCGACGATCACGTTGCCGCGGCGCAGTTGGCACAGCGGCAGGAAGAACACGATGGCGATGCCGCAGCCCATTTGCACCAGCTCCACGTCGCCGAGCAGCGGCTCGTCGAACAGCACGCGCATGGCGATGCTGTACGACGCCATCAGGGTGATGGCCACCAGCAGCAGGCCGCCGATGCCGGCCAGCAGGCGCGACAGGGCATCCAGCTGGCGGCCGAGGGAAGACTCAGGCAGCGCGGCTGCCTGGACAACAAGTTCACTCATGGGAATCTCCGAGGCAGGGGCGCCGGCGTTGCCGGCGCCGCGCAGGGGTCAGCGGGCCAGTTGCGCGCTGTAGCGGTCGATCAGCTGGCGGGCGTCGTCGAGCATGGCGGCGCCATTGGCATAGCCCTTGTCCTCGACCTCGTCTATCCAGTCCTGATTGAGACGTTCGCCGACCTTCATCCACTCGCGCTGTTCGTCCTCGGGCAGCGCGGCGATCTGGTTGCCGCGGCTCTGCGCCAGCTGGTGACCGGTCTCGACCACCTGGGTGTCCCACAGGTGACCGGCCTGGCGCGACAGGGCGAGGCCGCTGTTGTCGTCGATGATCTTCTTCAGGTCGGCCGGCAGGCTGTCGTACTTGGCCGGGTTCATGGCGAGAACGATGGCCGTCTGCATGAGGATCGGCTGGTTGGGTGCCATCTCGGTGTGGTACTTCACCAGCTCGTGCAGCTTGAGTGCCGGCACCACGTCCCAGGGCACGATGGCGCCGTCGACCACGCCCTTGGACAGCGCCTCGGGGATCTGCGGCACCGGCATGGCCACCGGGGTGCCGCCCAGCAGGGAGATCAGCTTGGTGGAGGTGCGGTTGGCGGAGCGGATCTTCATGCCGCGGAAGTCGGCCATGCTCTTGATCGGCTTCTTCGAGGTGTGCACCAGGGCGCCGTCGGTCACATGGGTGGCGAGCAGGTGCATGCCGGCGAACTCCTTCTGCCCGTGCTTCTGCACGAAGTCCCACATCGCCTGGCTGCTGGCCTCGGCGGAGCGGCTCATGAACGGCTGCTCGAACACCGAGATCAGCGGGAAGCGCCCGCTGGTGTAGCCGGGCAGGGTCCAGACGATGTCGGCGACGCCGTCGCGGACCTGGTCGACCAGCTGCGGCGGGGTGCCGCCCAGCTGCATCGAGGGGAAGAACTGGAACTGGATGCGTCCCTTCGACTCCTCGGTTATCTTCCGGGTCCAGGGCTCGAGGAAGTCGGCATGGGTCACCGAGTGGGTCGGCAGGAAGTGATGGACCTTGAGGGTCACCACGGGATCGTCGGCCAGGGCGGTCAGGCTGAACGAGCCGGCGGCCAGCAGGGTGAGCAGGGCCTTGACGGGTTTGAGCATGGTCATTTCCTTTGTTGTTGTTCTGGGGGCTTTCGCGGTTGCGAGAATGCTGTCACGCAAGGCGCCGGAGCGAACAATGCGTAAGCCTTTCCAGGTCATGCGTTCTGCTTATGAGCCTGGAAAGAAGAGCCCTGGAAGTCCGTCCGCAGACGGGCGCAGGGAATGTTGGTGCCTGGCCTCATCGATGACAATTCGGCATGACCGCTGATCGAACACAAATGAAGCCGCACAACATTTTCAGAGCAGGTTGAGCGGGTAGTTGACAATCAGGCGGTTCTCGTCGAAGTCGGTGCCGTTGCTGGCCCAGCTCTTGCGGATGCTGGCGTTGCGCCACTTGAGATTGAGGCTCTTCAGCGGGCCGGACTGCACCACGTAGGCCAGCTCGGTCTCGCGTACCCATTCCTTGCCGTCGCTGACGCCGGCGACCTCGGCGTCCTCGCCGCTGATGTAGCGGGTCATGAAGGTCAGCCCCGGAATGCCCCAGCCGGCCAGGTTGTAGTCGTAGCGCAGCTGCCAGGAGCGTTCGTTGGCGTTCTCGAAGCTGGAGTTGAAGCTGTCGTTGGCCACGGTGCCGCCGCTGGTGCCGTTGACGCGCATCCAGCCGTCATCGCCGCTGACTTTCTGCAGGCCGACGTAGAAACCGTGGTTGCCGGTCTTGGCGGAGAAGAGTCCCGAGACGGTCTGGTTGTCCAGCTCGCCAGCCAGCTCATCGCCATGCTCGGCACCGATGAAGTAGCCGAGGTTGGCGCCCAGCGTCCAGGCGCCGACCGGTTGGGCATGTACCAGGTTGTAGTACTGCTGCTGGTAGATGTCCTCCAGTTCGGCGTACCAGGCGCCGACCATCGTGCGCTTGTCGTTGAAGCTGTACTCGCCGCCGGCGAAGTTGAAGCGGTCGGAGGTGAACGCCGGTCTTCCGAAGATCGACAGGTCTTCCATGCTGGCGTCGTTGCGCGGGCTGTTCTGGCGGAACTGGCCGCCGTAGAGGGTCAGCCCGGCGATTTCCTTCGAGGTGAGCTGCGCGCCCTGGAAGGTCTGCGGCAGCGAGCGGCCGTCGTCGGCGCGCAGGATCGGCAGCACCGGCATCCACTCGCCGACCTTCAGCTCGGTGGCCGAGATCCTGGCCTTGCCGGCCACTGCCAGGCGGCCGAAGTCGTCGGCCGGGCGGCCGTCGTCGTGCACCGGCAGCAGCTGGGTGCCGGCGGTGCCCTTGCCGCCGTCGAGCTTGACCGAGTACAGGCCGAGCGCATCGACGCCAAAGCCGACGGTGCCCTCGCTGAAGCCGGAGCGCGCATCGAGAATGAAGCTCTGCGTCCATTCCTCGGCGCGGCTCTGCGCACTGCTGGCGGAGTGGCGGAAGTCGCGTCCCAGGTAGAAGTTGCGCAGGTTCAGGGTGGCGGTGGCGTCTTCGGCGAAACCGGCGGCCTGGGCGCCCAAGGGCAGGGCGACGGCAACGGCGACGGCACAGGACAGGGGACGGAAGCGTTTGGCTTGCATTGTTGTTGTTCTCCATTTTTTGGGGAAAAGCGTCCCCCGCCCGACGATGGCCGGGGTTCAGACAGGGGGTAGGTGACGAACGATCAGGGCCTGCCAGCAGGACAGGCCCGTGCCCCGCGGGGCGAACTCAGCGCGCGGACTTGCCCGACACCGGTTTGCCGGCCACGGAATAAACGACCTGCTGATTGCGGGTCTTCATGAACTCTTCGAGGCTCTGGCCGCGCATGGCCGCGTAGATGTCCAGGTTGGAGACGCCAAGCACCGCGCCGAGCTTCTCCAGCATGAAGAAGATCACCCCGTAGTGGAGCAGGCCGCGCCAGTCGCGGCGGCGCAGCAGCTCGCGCTCCTCGTCGCTGAGCCCGGCCTCTTCGAACAGCGCCTCGGGGTTCTCGAGGAAGCGCAGGCGCCAGGCCGGCTCGATCATCCGGTGCAGGAACTTGTTGAGGCGGTAGCCCCTGGCGCTGCGCTCCAGGGTGAAGGGGTAGGTGCCTTCCAGCTTGTCGGCGCCGGCCAGCTGGCGGTTCATGTGCTCGCGGTGGCGGGCCTGCACGTCGGCGGGCACCGCCTGGTCCTGGTTTTCCAGCAGCAGGGTGCAGATGCCGGTCATCGACGGCAGGTAGTAGTCGTGGTGCAGCTTCTTCACGCTGCTGGACAGCGCGCCGCGCATGATCAGCCACATGATCACCTCGGCGCCCTCCATGCCGCCCAGGGTGGCGTACTCGGCCAGGGTCAGCTCGGTCAAGCGCAGCGGGTCGTTGACCAGCAGGTCGACGAACTGGGCATCCCATTCCGGGTTGTTGAAGCCGCAGCGCTCGCCGTGCACCTGGTGGGACAGACCGCCGGTGGCGACGATGGCCACCTTGAGGTCCTCGGGGTAGCTCTCGATAGCGCGGCGCAGCGCCTGCCCGAGCTTGTAGCAGCGCGCGGCGCTCGGCACCGGGAACTGCAGCACACCCACCTGCAGTGGCACGATCTCCAGCGGCCAGCCCGACTCATGCGGCAGCAGCGCCGACATCGGCGAGAAGAAGCCATGGTCCAGCGGCTTGTCGCGGAAGAAGCTCATGTCGAACTCGTCGGCCACCAGGCTGGCACCGATGTGCCGCGCCAGCGCGGCATGCCCGCCGATCGGCGGAAGGTCGCGCGGGTTGCCGCCCTCGTCGGCGACCTCGTAGCGCTCGTCCACACCGAGGGAGAAGGCGCCGTAGTGGTCGAAGAAGAACGAGGTCACGTGGTCGTTGAAGACGTAGAACAGCACGTCGGGTTTTTGCTCCTCGAGCCAGGCGCGGACCGGCTCGAAGCTCTGGAAGATCGGCGCCCAAGCGGCCTCGCCCTGCTTGTCGTGGTCGACGGCGAAGCCGATGGTCGGGGTGTGGGAGACGGCGAGACCGCCGATGATGCGTGCCATGTCGATTGTCCTTGTTGTCGGTGATGATCAGTGTGCCTGGGCGGCTCGACCGGCACAGGCGTGGTATGGCCGCTGGCCCGGCTCCCAGACGCGCAATGCGGTCGGTCAGGATGCGACTCTACTTTTTCGGCCTCGTATCAGGCTGCTGGGAAATCCTTAATCGGGTATCGCTTTTTCTTATCGACAACCCAGTCTTTCGTCGATGTCGGATAAAACCGGCTGCCTAGCTGCATCAGCAAGGCAGGATTCGCCTTCAGCAAGGGGCGATCGGTGTCTGTGTTGTCCGTTAATCGCACAGGTATGGTCTGACGTATCTTGCTTGAAAGTGGAACAAGGTTCTAAATTGCTGGCAGCGCATCGCAAGACAGCAGCCATCCGGCACTGCTGACCCGGCCGCCCGCCACAACAACAAGAGGAACCTGCCTTGACCGAGCCACTGCGTATCGCCCTGATCGGCGCCGGTGTCATGGGACGCCAGCACCACCAACACCTCAAGGACCTGCCCGAGGCGCGGCTGTGCGCCGTGGCCGATCCCGCCCGGCAGGCCGCGGCCTTCGCCGCCGAATGCGCCGTGCCGTACTTCGCCGAGCACCGGCGCATGCTCGAAGAGGTCCGACCGCAGGCGGTGATCGTCGCCAATCCCAACACCCTGCATGTCAGCACCGCGCTGGACTGCATCGCCGCCGGGGTTCCGGTGCTGCTGGAGAAGCCGGTCGGCGTGCACCTCGACGAGGTGCGCGAGCTGATCGCCGCCTCGCGGAACGCCGGTGTGCCGGTGCTGGTCGGTCACCACCGCCGGCACAACCCGCTGATCGTCCGTGCCCGCGAGCTGGTGGAGGAGGGCAGCCTCGGCCGGCTGACCACGGTCACCGCGCTCTGGCAACTGCAGAAGCCGGACAGCTACTTCGACATCCCCTGGCGCCGCGAGCCGGGCGCCGGGATGCTGCTGACCAACCTGATCCACGACCTCGACCTGCTGCGCCACCTGTGCGGCGAGGTCGCCGAGGTGCAGGCGCTCACCGGCAACGGCGTGCGCGGCTTCGCCAACGAGGACAGCGCCGCGGTGCTGCTGCGCTTCGCCAACGGCGCGCTCGGCACCTTGACCGGCTCCGACGCAGTGGCCGCGCCCTGGAGCTGGGAGCTGGATTCCGGCGAGAACCCGGTCTATCCGCGCCAGGACGACCAGTCCTGCTACCTGCTGGCCGGCACCCGCGGCGCGCTGAGCATCCCGCAGCTGGCCCGCTGGCACTACGCCGAACCCGGCGCCGGCTGGCACCAGCCGCTGCTGTGCAGCCAGGAGAGCTGCGTGCCCGGCGAGGCGCTGGCGCTGCAGTTGCGCCACTTCGTCCGCGTCGCCCGCGGCGAGGTCGCGCCGCTGGTCAGCGCCGCTGACGCCGGCAACACCCTGGCGCTGCTCGAAGCCATCCAGCGCGCCGCCGCGAGCGGCCGCACCTGTGCTCCCGAACTCCTTTCCATCCAATAAGAAGAGAACCGCCATGAGCGAACGCAACCTGTCCCTCGCCGCCCTGACCGTACTCGAGCTGTCCCCGCCGGACATGGTCGAGGTGGCCGCCCGCGCCGGCTACAGCCACGTCGGCCTGCGCCTGGTGCCGGCCACCGCCGAGGAGCATCACTTCCCGCTGGTGGCCGACGCCGGCCTGCGCCGGCAGACCCAGACGCGCCTGCGCGACAGCGGCGTCGAGGTGTTCGACATCGAGATCCTGCGCCTCAAGCCGGAGACCGCGGTGGCCGACTTCGAGCCGATCCTCGCCGCCGGCGCCGAGCTGGGCGCCAGTGCGGTGCTGGTGGCCGGCAACGACCCCGACGAGGCACGGCTGACCGACAACTTCGCCGCCTTCTGCGAGCTGGCGGGCGGCTTCGGCCTCTATCCGCACCTGGAGTTCATGCCCTGGACCGACGCCAGGGACCTGCTGCAGGCCATGCGCATCGTCGACAACGCCGGACAGGCCAACGGCTGCGTGCTGGTCGACGCCTTCCACTTCAACCGGTCCGCCTCGCGCCTGGAGGACCTGGCGCGTCTCGATCCGGCGCGCATGCGCTACGCCCAGCTGTGCGACGTGGCCGGCCCGGTGCCGGCGGACATGGACGAGATCCTCCGCCAGGCGCGCAACGAGCGGCGCTTCCCCGGCGACGGCGATTGCGACCTGCTCGGCCTGTTGCGTGCGCTGCCGGCCGACCTGCCGCTGAGCCTGGAGATTCCCACCCGCCAGCTCTACGAGCAGGGCGTTGGCGCCCTGGAACGGGCGCAGATCGCCATCGACAAGGCGCGCACCCTGCTGGCGCGGATCTGAACGAACAACGCCCCCTGCCGGCGGACGGCAGGGGGCGTTGTCAGGAAGGGGACTGCCGTGAACTCACTGGCCGGCGCGCACCTTGTCGATGGATTCGTACATGGCCTTGACCAGCGCCGGGTCGAGATCCTTGGCGAACTGCTCGACCACCGGCTTGACCTTCTCGCGGAAGCGGTCGATCTCGGCCGGGGCGATCTCGTTGGCGGCGATGCCTCCCTGCTTGAGCTTGTCCAGCGCCGCGCTCTGCGCCTTCTCGGTGATCTCGCGTTGGTAGTTCTGCGCTTCGCTGGCCGCTTCGCGGATCAGCGCCTGCTCGTCGTTGCTCAGCTTCTGCCAGGTCTTCTGGCCGATGACGAACGACTGCGGGTTGTAGATGTGGTTGGTGGAGGACAGGTACTTCTGCACCTCGTGGAACTTGCTGCCGAGGATCACGGTGTAGGGGTTCTCCTGGCCGTCCACGGTGCGCTGCTCCAGCCCGGTGTAGACCTCGGGGAAGGGCATCGGCACCGGGTTGGCGCCGAGCGCCTTGAAGGTTTCCAGGTAGATCGGCGACTGGATCACGCGGATCTTCAGGCCCTGCATGTCTTCCGGTTTGGTCACCGGGTGCTTGCTGTTGGTCAGGTTGCGGAAGCCCAGGTCCCAGTAGCCGAGGCCGATCAGGCCCTTGCTCTCCAGGCGCGAGTGCAGCTGCTGGCCGACCTCGCCGTCGATCACCGCATGGGCCTCGGCGGTGTTGTTGAACAGGTAGGGGAAGTCGAGCATGGCGAATTCCGGTACCTGAGCGGCGAGGATGCCGGAGTTGAGCACGGTCAGGTCGAGGGTGCCGCCCTGCAGCGCGGAGACGGTCTGCAGGTCGCCGCCCAGGGTGCCGCCGGCGAACAGGCGCACCTTGATCTTGCCGCCGGACTTCTCGCTGACCAGGTCGGCGAACTTCTGCGCGCCCTGGCCCTGCGGGTGATCCTTGACGTTCTGGAAGGCGAAACGCAGGGTGCGCTCCTTGATTTCGGCGGCGCTGGCGGCGCCGGCGAACAGCACGCCGGCGGCGCAGGCGGTGGCGAGCAGGGTTTTCAGCAGTTTGGTCATGTCTGTGGCCTTTCTCTTGTTGTTGGTTGGGGTCGACAGGGTTTTCGGGGTCAGCCGGCGAGGTACTTCATCGGTACGGTCACCAGTTCGGGGAACAGCACCAGCAGGAGCAGCACGATCAGTTGCGCGATCAGGAAGGGGCCGACGCCGCGGACGATCTCTTCCATCTTCAGCTTGGAGACGCCGCACACCACGTTGAGCACCGTGCCCACCGGCGGGGTGATCAGGCCGATCGAGGTGTTGATGATGAACAGCACGCCGAAGTACACCGGGTCGATGCCGGCCTGGGTCACCGCCGGCATCAGCACCGGGGTGAGGATCAGGATCGCCGGGGTCATGTCCATCACCATGCCGACCATGACGATCAGCAGCATGATCACCAGCAGCAGGGCGGTCGGGTTGTCCATGAACGGCTCGAGCAGGCCGGCCAGCTGGCCCGGCAGGTCGGCGATGTTGACCAGCCAGGAGGAGACCATCGCGGCGGCGACCAGGAACATCACCACCGAGGTGGTGCGCGCGGCGGAGATGACCACCTCGTAGAGGTCGCCGAGCTTCAGCTCGCGGTAGATCACCACGGAGACGAACAGCGAGTAGACGGCGGCGACCACCGCGGCTTCGGTCGGGGTGAAGATGCCGAACTTGAGGCCGAAGATGATGATCACCGGCAGGCCCATGGCCCAGCTGCCGTCGAGCAGGGCGCGCAGCACTTCCTGGCGCGAGCGCTTGGGCGGCATCTCGACGTTCTCGCTGCGCGAGACGAACCACCAGACCACCGCCAGCGCGGCGCCGAGCATGATCCCCGGCACGATGCCGGCCATGAACAGCTTGGAGATCGATACCCCGGAGGCGACGCCGAAGACGATGAAGCCGATGCTCGGCGGGATGATCGGCGCGATGATGCCGCCGGCGGCGATCAGGCCGGCCGAACGCGAGCGGCTGTGGCCGGCGCGCACCATCATCGGCACCAGCAGGGCGGCTAGCGCCGCGGCGTCGGCGACCGCCGAGCCGGACAGCGAGGCGAGCAGGCAGGAGGCGATGATCGCCACGTAGCCGAGGCCGCCACGCTTGTGGCCGACCAGGGCCATGGCGATGTTGACGATGCGCCGCGACAGGCCGCCCGCATTCATGATCTCGCCAGCCAGCATGAAGAAGGGCACGGCCATCAGCGGGAAGCTGTCGGCGCCGTTGAGCAGGTTCTGGGCGATGATCTGCGCGTCGAACAGGTCGAGGTGCAGCATCAGCGCGACGGCGACCAGCAGCAGGGCGAAGGCGATCGGGATGCCCAGCGCCATGCCGCCGAGCAGGGTGCCGAGGAAGATGGTCAGGGTCATCAGGCGTTCCTCCCGGCAGCGGCTTGCTGGTGATGCAGGTGCTCGATTTCGTCGGCGGCCTCGCCGTCCTTGAGGGTCACCAGCTCGTCGGGATTCAGGCGGCCGGTGATGGCGAGGAACAGTTCATGGAGCAGGATCAGCCCGGCGCTGACGCCGAACACCACGCCGACGCCGTAGAACCAGGCCATCGACAGGCCGGAGGCGGGGGCGACCACGTCGAGGTTGATCTGCGCCTGCTGCCAGCTGCCGCTGAGGATCAGCCAGGTGACGAACAGCATGAGCAGGTGGCCGACCACCAGGCAGAAGCGCTTGCCGAGCGGCGGCAGGCGCTTCACCAGGCTGTCGAGGCCGAGGTGGGCACGTTCGCGGAGGGCGACCAGCGCGCCGAGGAACACCATCCAGACGAAGAACCAGCGCGATAGCTCTTCCGAGACGCTGATTCCGGAGTTGAAGGCATAACGCAGGACCACGTTGCCGAAGACCAGCACCACCATGCCGAGCATGCACAGCACGATGAGCAGCTTGAGCAGGTGGAAGTAAAGGTCGGCTATTTTTTTCATGATTGACCTCTTTCGGTTGTCCCGGGGCTGGCAGCGCTTGGCCCTCCCTGCCAGCGCGATCAACCCCAGGTGAGCGTGGCCACCGGGGCGGCCACCTGTGGCGTGCTTCAGCCCATGCTGGCGAAGTGCGCCAGCATGCGCTCGGCATCGGCCGCGCGGCCGGTGAACAGCTCGAACGCCTTGACCGCCTGGAACACCGCCATCTTGCTGCCGTCGAGGGTCTGGCAGCCGAGGGCACGGGCGGCGCGCAGCAGCTCGGTTTCCAGCGGGAAGTAGATGATCTCCGCCACCCACAGGTCGGCGTGCAGCAGCTCGGCCGGCAGTGGCAGGCCGGGCAGCTTGGCCATGCCCACCGGGGTGGTGTTGACCAGGCCCTGGGCCTCGGCCATGGCGGACGGCAGGTCGCCGCCGGCCTGGGCGCGGCCGGCGCCGAAGCTGGCGTTGAGGCTGGCGGCCAGCTCGGCGGCGCGCGCCGGCTCGACGTCGAAGATGGTCAGCTGGCGCACGCCTTCCTGCAGCAGGGCATGCGCCACTGCGGCACCTGCGCCGCCGGCACCCATCTGCACCACGCGCTCGCGCGCCACGCCCGGCAGGCCGCGACGGAAGCCTTCGGCGAAGCCCAGGCAGTCGGTGTTGTGGCCGACGCGCTTGCCGTTCTCGAACACCACGGTGTTCACCGCGCCGATGCCGCGCGCTTCCGGCGACAGCTCGTCGAGCAGAGGGATGATCGCCTGCTTGCACGGGAAGGTGATGTTCAGGCCGGTGAAGCCCAGGCGCTGGGCGGCGTCGAGCAGCTCGGGCAGGGCGGCGCTGGTGACGCCGAGCTGGTCGAGGTCGATCAGCCGGTACAGGTAGCGGATGCCCTGGGCGTCGCCCTCGTGCTCGTGCAGGGCGGGGGTGCGCGAGGCCTGGATGCCGGCGCCGATCAGGCCGGCGAGGATGCTGGAGGTCTGGGTCATGATGGTCTCAACCGTTGAGCAGGTGGACGAAGTGGGTCAGGCCCATGCGGTAGCCGTGGCTGCCGAAGCCGCACAGCACGCCGACGGCGACGCCGGAAACGAAGGAGTGGTGACGGAACTCCTCGCGCTTGTGCACGTTGGAGAGGTGCACCTCGATCACCGGCAGCTCGGCGGCGACCAGCGCGTCGCGGATCGCCACCGAGGTGTGCGTCCAGGCGCCGGGATTGATCAGGATGCCGGCGCAGCGGCCGCGCGCCTGGTGGATCCAGTCGATCAGCTGGCCTTCGTGGTTGGTCTGGCGGAACTCGACTTCCAGGCCGTGCTCGGCGGCGGTGCGCTGGCAGAGGGCTTCGACGTCGGCGAGGGTTTCATGGCCGTAGGTGGCAGGTTCGCGGGTGCCCAGCATGTTCAGGTTGGGACCGTTGAGGACGAGGATCAGGTGCGACATGCGCGCGCTCTCCGTTGTTGTTCTTGTCGCCGGTGGTGTGCCGGTAGTGATCAGAAAAATGTACTAACCAGTTAATTCAGTCAATAGCGCACGATCAGGCTGCTCGCCCTGCGAACGTGCTACGGCGTTCCTCCGAGCGATCAGACTGCGGGGCGTAAAACCCCTCTAGAACAATACTTTCAGGGCTTGTGCCGGGTGGCGCAGCGGCTTTCGGAGTGGGGGATTGACCAGGCGATTGTGCTGAGTGGGTGGGTATAAAGCGTTCGTTAATCGGCTAGTTGCACGATCGCCGTCCGAGCGACTGTCAGCGAGGACGATGGTCGCAGTGGGGAGGAGTCAGGGCAGGAACGTAGGACAGGTTCGGCGGGCGCCTACTCTCTGGGAGATTTCGCTGCCGAGCCGAGCTATCAGGTGGCAAGTCGCGCAGGTGTGGGCTGCTGCCGACCTCAAGCCTCATCGGTTGAAAACCTTCAAGATCAGCAATGACCCGCACTTTGCAGACAAAGTGGTCGATGTCGTCGGGCTATATTTGAATCCGCCCGACAACGCCTTGGTGCTGTCTGTTGATGAAAAAACGCAGATCCAGGCACTGGATCGCACGCAGCCCATGTTGCCGCTCAAGCCTGGGCAGGTTGAGCGGCGGACGCATGACTACAAGCGTCACGGGACGGCCAGCCTGTATGCCGCCTTTGACATCCTGACGGGCAAGGTCATCGGCTGTATCACTCAGCGACACAGGGCCAAGGAGTTTCTGGAGTTTCTTCGGCAGATCGACCGCAGCACCCCCGCCGAGCTGGACCTGCATGTGATCTTGCCCAGCCGCAGTGGACACCCCGTTAAGCGATAAACTGCAACGAGGTGAACCATGGCAAGACCAACAACC
>NZ_SSTC01000056.1 GCF_004801855.1 Pseudomonas sp. A-1
GAGCGGAAAATTTTCAGCAGCCGAGGGATCAAGAGTCGTAAGCGCTTCATAAACCCCATCTGCCAATAAGCTGCACACCCGCCGATGCTGTGCTCCCGATTGTTCTGGAGGATTGTGTCCCGGGAAGTGGTGTAACTGCCCGTGGCTCTGGCAGTCGAGTCTGCGGGGGACTCTGCTGATCACAGCGGACAGCCGAGCAGATTGATTGTCACTGAGCGATTGCAGCCCCTCAAGCTGCATGTAGCGCCGTTGCAGACTCCATTCGTCGTTCTGTTCCAGCAGCATTGCCCCGACCAGCCGGACGATGGCCGCGTCGTTGGGGAAGATACCCACCACGTCGGTGCGCCGCTTGATCTCGGCGTTCAGGCGCTCCAACGGGTTGGTGCTGTGGATCTGCTGTCGGTGTGCCTTGGGAAACCCCATATGGGCCAGCACCTCGTCTTCGCAGCCGTCCATCAACTGGGCGATCTTCGGGAAACGCTCGCGCAACTGATCGGCCACCGCCCGCCATTGGCGCCGCGCCTCGGCCTCATTGTCCTGGGCGAACACCGTGCGCAGCAGGGCCGCCACCATGGTGCGCTGGCCCTTGCCGACATGCGCCAGGGCGTTGCGCATGAAGTGCACCCGGCAGCGCTGCCAAGTCGCTTTCAGTACCCGGGACACGGCGGCCTTTAGCCCCTCATGGGCATCCGAGATCACCAGCTTCACGCCCCGCAGGCCGCGACGCATCAGGCTGCGCAGGAACTCCGTCCAGAAGGGCTCGGCCTCCGATGGTCCCACCCGCATGCCCAGCACTTCGCGCACACCGTCAGTGTTCACTGCCACGGCGATTATCACGGCGACCGAGACGATCCGCCCGGCCTCCCGCACCTTGACGTAGGTGGCGTCGATCCATAGGTAGGGCCAGTCGCCCTCGATGGGCCGGTCGAGAAACGCGTGCACACGGTCATCGATCTCCGCCGCCAGGCGTGACACCTGGCTCTTGGAGATGCCGCTCATGCCCATGGCCTGCACCAGCTCATCGACCGAGCGGGTCGAGACGCCTTGCACGTAGGCCTCCTGAATTACCGCCGCCAACGCCTTCTCGGCGGTGCGCCGGGGCTCCAGGAAGGGCGGAAAGTAGCTGCCCTGGCGCAGCTTGGGAGTGCGCAGCTCGACGTCGCCGGCGCGGGTTTGCCATAGGCGGTCGCAGTAGCCGTTGCGGCTATTACTGCGCTCGTCGCTCTTGATGCCGTAGCCGGCACCACAGAGGGTTGATCTTGCCCAGCCGCAGTGGACACCCCGTTAAGCGATAAACTGCAACGAGGTGAACCATGGCAAGACCAACAACCCCGATGAAACAGACCCGCACCCGCCATTCCCAGGCCTACAAGGACGAAGCACTGGCGTTGGCCGAACGAATCGGCGTCAGTAAGGCTGCCGAACAACTCGGCCTCCATGCTTCCCAGCTCTACGGTTGGCGCAGCAAGAAGCAGCAGAGCCAGACCAGCAGCGAGCGTGAGCAGTCACTGGCCGACGAGAACGCCCGGCTCAAGCGGCTGTTGGCCGAACAAGCCGAGGAGCTGGCCATCGTAAAAAA
>NZ_SSTC01000057.1 GCF_004801855.1 Pseudomonas sp. A-1
GGCGCGCAGGCGCCTGCGCGCGCGCCTCGGCCTGGTCCACCAGAGCCCGCCGCTGCCGCCGCGCCAGCGCGTGGTCACCGCGGTGGGCGCCGGCCGCCTCGGCCAGTGGCCGCTGTGGAAGGGCCTGCTCAACCTCGTCCATCCGCTGGATGCCGGCGGCGTGCGCGACGCCTTGGCGCGCCTGGATCTGGCCGACAAGCTGTTCGAGCGCTGCGACCAGCTGTCCGGCGGCCAGTTGCAGCGCGTCGGCATCGCCCGCGTGCTGTACCAGCAGGCCGAGCTGATCCTCGCCGACGAGCCGGTGTCGGCCATGGACCCGGTGCTGGCCAGCCATACCCTCGGCGTGCTGACCCGCGAGGCCGAAGCGCGCGGCGTCACCCTGCTGGCCAGCCTGCATGCGGTGGAGCTGGCGCTCAACCACTTCCCGCGCATCGTCGGCGTGCGCGACGGGCGCATCGCCTTCGACCTGCCGGCGCACGAGGTGACCCCGCAGGCGCTGGACGCCCTGTACGCCAACGAGCAGCTCGACCAGCCATCGCCCGCCTCGCCGGCCCCCACGCCGCAGATCGTGACCATCCCGCGATGCTGACCAGTTCCCCGCCTGCCGCCGGCGCGGCCGCCCTGCGCGACCCCGCCGCCCTGCCGCGCCTGCTGCTGACCATCCTCGCCCTGGCCCTGCTGTGGCCGGGGCTGTCGCTCAGCGAGCTGAACCTCGCCGTGCTGCTGGACTCAGGCAACGCCGCCACCATGGGCAGCTTCGTCGCCGCCTTCTGGCCACCGGCGCACGATGGCGAGTTCCTCGCCCTGCTCGGCCGCGCCACCCTGGAAACCCTGGCCATCGCCACTGCCGGCATGGCCCTGGCCTGGCTGATCGCCGTGCCCTGCGCGCTCGCCGCCACCCGCGTGCTGTCGGTATCGGCGCTGGCGCGCGGCGGCCGCCCGCGCTGGTGGAGCAGCGCGCTGCGCTGGCCGGTGCGCGCCCTGCTGATCGTGCTGCGCAGCATTCCGGAAATCGTCTGGGCGCTGCTGTTCGTGCGCGCCGTCGGCCTCGGCCCGACCGCCGGGGTGCTGGCCATCGCCATCACCTACGGCGGCATGCTCGGCAAGGTCTACGCGGAAATCTGCGAATCGGTGGACCCGCGCCCGGCGCGCGCCCTGCTCGCCGCCGGCAGCCCGCGGCTGGCGGCGTTCGCCTACGGCGTGCTGCCCAACGCGGCGGCGGAGATGCTCTCCTACACCGTGTACCGCTGGGAATGCGCGATCCGCGCCTCGGTGGTGATGGGCTTCGTCGGCGCCGGCGGCCTCGGCCAGCAGATCGACCTGTCGATGCGCATGTTCGCCGGCGGCGAGGTGGCCAGCATGCTGCTGACCTTCTTCGCCCTGGTGCTGCTGGCCGACCAGCTCAGCCGTCTGCTGCGGAGCCGGCTGACATGAAGCGCGCGCTCAACTACGGCCTGCTGCTGGCGATCCTCGCCGCCGTCGCCGCGTCCTTCGTCGGCCTCGGCCTGGACTTCAGCGGGCTGACCAGTCCACGCAGCCTGGCGCTGATGGCCGACTACGCCGCCGGCTTCTTCCCGGCAGATTTCTCCAGCGCGCACCTGACCAGCATCGGCCGCGCCAGCCTGGAAACCCTGGCCATGTCGGCCATTGGCACCCTGCTCGCCGCCCTGCTCGGCCTCGCCTTGGCGCTGCCCGCGGCCGGGCGCTTCGGTCGCCTGGCCGGCGCACTGGCGCGGCTGCTGCTCAACGCGTTGCGCTCGATTCCGGAACTGGTGTGGGCGGCGCTGATGGTGCTGGCCGCGGGCCTGGGGCCCAACGCCGGCACTCTGGCACTGGCCCTGCACACTGCCGGCGTGCTCGGCCGGCTGTTCGCCGAAGCGCTGGAGAACACCCCGGCCGAGCCGGGCGAGGCGATCCGCCTGGCCGGCGGCGGGCGCCTGATGGCCTTCGTCTACGGCACCCTGCCCGGGGTATGGCCGCAGCTGATTGCCTACATGCTGTACCGCTGGGAGAACAACATCCGCATGGCCAGCGTGCTCGGCTTCGTCGGCGCCGGCGGCCTCGGGCAGATGCTCTACGTCAGCCTCAGCCTGTTCCAGCAGGCCCAGGCCGCCACGGTGATCCTCGCCATGCTGCTGCTGGTGCTGGCCGTGGACGCGCTGAGCGGCTGGGCGCGCCAGCGCTGGGTCAGCCACTGACGGCCGTCAGCTTTCCGCGTTCGGGTCGTGGGCGCTCAGCGGTCCACCGACCGCCGCGCGGAGCTTGGTGCGCAGATCCGCGAAGGTGGCGTCGAATTCCTTGTGATGGCGCAGGACCGGGCTGTGGTTGATCGGCATCCCGTGCCTGGCCGCGACCTTGCCGATGGTGCTGGCGAAGTTGAATGCGGTGTCGTGGGACATCTCGAACTCTTCCTCGAAGGGCTTCTCGGCGATCTCGCCAACCATGCGGAAGTGCACCACCGGGCCCGCTTTGGAGCCCGGGCGCACTTCGTAATAGAGGTCCACGTTGTAGGTCGGCAAGCCTAAGGCAGCCACCGGGTTGGAGACGTGCACGTGACCGGGCTCGAACATGGCAGAACTCCTGTGTCGGAACTCCGTCAGTCTAGTTCGGCTTTGCCGGCGCGCCACGCCGCACCGGATCAGTGCAGGGCCGGCGCCGCCAGGCGCTCCTGCACCAGCACCCAGGGGGCCACCACCACCGCCCACAGCTGCGGATCGCGGGCCAGGTAGTCCTCGGCATCCAGCTCGCCCAGCTTGCGCAGATCGCCCGAGGTCAGCCAGCGGGTGACCTTGTCCTTGTCGTCGCAAGCCAGCGCCTCGGCCACCGCCACCAGGTCCTGAGAGCCCTCCACGCGCAGCACCGCGCCGCGGGCGAAGAAGGGTTGCAGTTCCTGCCAGGAAATCGCCGCGGTCTCACCGAGCAGCTTGGTATAGAGAGTGCTAGGTTCTGAATTGGGTGCAGACATGGAAGGTACCTTCGATCGGGGGGCGCCATGATAGCGCCCGGAGTCCGCCAGACAAGTCCGCGCCCGGCGGCAGCGTAAAGATTACGCCACGGCCAGGACGCGGCACGGCGTGTCGCCAGACTCTCGGACACTGGCTTTTTGCTTGCCGACACGGCAACTTAGATGCGGGATCAGAAGCTTGTTGCAGATTGGCGGCTGAGCCCCGATCTGCACCACATAAAACGATGACAACAGTGGAGCACATATGAGCAAAGTCACAGGGAAGCTTTCCCGGCTGTTCGCCGCCCTCGCCCTGGCCGGGGTCGCCAGCCACAGCCTGGCCGCCGACACCATCAAGATCGCCATCGCCGGCCCGATCACCGGTCCGGTGGCGCAATACGGCGAGATGCAGTTCGTCGGTGCGGAAATGGCCATCGAGCAGATCAACAAGGCCGGCGGGGTCAACGGCCAGATGCTCGAGGGCGTGCACTACGACGATGCCTGCGATCCCAAGCAGGCCGTGGCGGTCGCCAACAAGGTCGTCAACGACGGCATCTCCTTCGTCGTCGGCCACCTCTGCTCCAGCTCCACCCAGCCGGCGTCCGACATCTACGAGGACGAAGGCATCCTGATGATCAGCCCGGCCGCCACCAGCCCGGACATCACCGCCCGTGGCTACCAGATGATCTTCCGCACCATCGGTCTGGACAGCCTGCAGGGCCCGACCGCCGGCAAGTTCATCGCCGAGACGATCAAGCCGAGCAACGTCGCAGTGATCCACGACAAGCAGCAGTACGGCGAAGGCATCGCCACCGCGGTCAAGCAGACCCTGGAGCAGGCCGGCGTCAAGGTCGCGATGTTCGAAGGCATCAACAGCGGCGACAAGGACTTCTCCTCGCTGATCGCCAAGCTCAAGCAGGCCGGCGTCGACTTCGTCTACTACGGCGGCTACCACCCCGAGCTAGCCCTGCTGATGCGCCAGAGCGCCGAGAAGGGCCTGAAGGTGCGCTTCATGGGCCCGGAAGGCGTCGGCAACTCGGAAATCTCCGCCCTCGCCGGCCCGGCCTCCGAAGGCATGCTGGTGACCCTGCCCAAGTCCTTCGACCAGGATCCGAAGAACCAGGCGCTGGTCGAGGCGTTCAAGGCCAAGAAGCAGGATCCGTCCGGTCCCTTCGTGTTCCCCTCCTACGCCGCCGTGCAGGTGATCGCCGAAAGCATCGACAAGACCGACAGCACCGATCCGGTCAAGGTCGCCGAGGCCCTGCGCAGCAACACCTTCGAGACGCCCACCGGCGCCCTGGCCTTCGACGAGAAGGGTGACCTCAAGGACTTCAGCTTCGTGGTCTACGAGTGGCACGCCGACGGCACCAAGACTCTCGCCAAGTAACGCAACCGCCCGGCCGGTCATCTATCCGGCCGTGACACGACCAGGCAGCGCCGGCGGAGGATCCCGCCGGCGCTGGCGGATTCGATCCCTGCGCGCCCGGGCGACCGGCCCGTACGACACAGGTGCAGGCAAAGCTCCGGACGCATGGACCACCGGACCGGCCAGCGGCCGAGGCTTGCACACCCGTCAGCGCCGCCGGGATCCTCAGGAGAGGCGTCATGCCCGAGCTCTACCACTACCTGCAACAGCTGGTGAACGGCCTCACGGTCGGCAGCACCTACGCGCTGATCGCCATCGGCTACACCATGGTCTACGGCATCATCGGCATGATCAACTTCGCCCACGGCGAGGTGTACATGATCGGCTCCTACGTGGCCTTCATCGTCATCGCCGGTCTCGGCCTGATGGGGCTGGACAGCCTGCCGCTGGTGATGTTCGCCGCCTTCGCCGCCAGCATCGTCGTCACCAGCGCCTACGGCTACAGCATCGAGCGGGTCGCCTACCGCCCGCTGCGCGGCAGCAACCGGCTGATCCCGCTGATCTCGGCGATCGGCATGTCGATCTTCCTGCAGAACCAGGTGCTGCTGGCTCAGGACTCCAAGGACAAGGCCATCCCCAACCTGCTGCCGGGCAACTTCGTGTTCGGCGAGAGTGCCATGAACGGCGTGGTGCTCTCCTACATGCAGGTGCTGATCTTCGTGGTCACCCTGGCGACCATGCTCGGCCTGACCCTGTTCATCTCCCGTTCGCGCCTCGGCCGCGCCTGCCGCGCCTGCGCCGAGGACATCAAGATGACCAACCTGCTGGGCATCGACAGCAACCGTATCATCGCCCTGACCTTCGTCATCGGTGCCGCGCTGGCCGCGGTGGCGGCGGTGCTGCTGGGCATGCAGTACGGCGTGATCAACCCGCACATCGGCTTCCTCGCCGGCATCAAGGCCTTCACCGCCGCGGTGCTCGGCGGCATCGGCAGCATCCCCGGCGCCATGCTCGGCGGCCTGCTGCTCGGCGTCGCCGAAGCGTTCGGCGCCGACCTGTTCGGCGACCAGTACAAGGACGTGGTGGCCTTCGGCCTGCTGGTCCTGGTGCTGCTGTTCCGCCCGACCGGCATCCTCGGCCGCCCGGAGGTGGAAAAGGTATGAACAGGAACCTCAAGACGGCGTTCTTCAGCGCCCTGCTGGTACTCGCCGTGGCCTACCCGGTGCTCGGCCTCAAGCTGACCACCGTGGGCATCCGCGTCGAGGTGCATGGCGCCAGCCCGCTCACCCTGTGGACCATCGCCGCCTGCGCGCTGGCCATGTTCGTCTGGCAACTGACCCGCGAGCGCGTCGCCTCGGCCTGCGCCGGCCTCCCGCGCCTGCCCAGCCTGTCCGGCGGCGCCGGCAATTTCCTCACCCTGCCCTCGACCCAGCGCTGGGGCGTGCTGGCGCTGATCGTGGTCGGCCTGGTCTGGCCGTTCTTCGGCTCGCGCGGCGCGGTGGACATCGCCACCCTGATCCTGATCTACGTGATGCTCGGCCTCGGCCTGAACATCGTGGTCGGTCTCGCCGGCCTGCTCGATCTGGGCTACGTCGGCTTCTACGCGGTCGGCGCCTACAGCTACGCCCTGCTGTCGCACTACTACGGGCTGGGCTTCTGGACCTGCCTGCCGATCGCCGGGGCCATGGCCGCGCTGTTCGGCTTCCTGCTCGGCTTCCCGGTGCTGCGCCTGCGCGGCGACTACCTGGCCATCGTCACCCTGGGCTTCGGCGAGATCATCCGCATCCTGCTGCGCAACATGACCTGGCTGACCGGCGGCCCCAACGGCATCAGCGGCATCGACAAGCCGACCCTGTTCGGCCTGACCTTCGAGCGCCGCGCACCGGAGGGCATGCAGACCTTCCACGAGTTCCTCGGCATCGCCTACAACTCCAACCACAAGGTGATCTTCCTCTACCTGATCGCCCTGCTGCTGGTGCTGCTGGCCCTGTTCGTGATCAACCGCCTGCTGCGCATGCCGCTGGGGCGCGCCTGGGAAGCGCTGCGCGAGGACGAGATCGCCTGCCGCGCCCTCGGCCTCAACCCGACGCTGATCAAGCTGTCGGCCTTCACCCTCGGCGCCTGCTTCGCCGGCTTCGCCGGCAGCTTCTTCGCTGCGCGCCAGGGCCTGGTCAGCCCCGAGTCGTTCACCTTCATCGAGTCGGCGATCATCCTCGCCATCGTCGTGCTCGGCGGCATGGGCTCGCAGCTCGGCGTGATCCTCGCCGCGGTGGTGATGATCCTGCTGCCCGAGCTGGCCCGCGAGTTCAACGAATACCGCATGCTGATGTTCGGCGCCCTGATGGTGCTGATGATGATCTGGCGTCCGCAAGGCCTGCTGCCGATGCAGCGCCCGCATCTGGAGGTGCGTCGATGAGCCGTCCCCTGCTCGAGGTCCGCGACCTATCCATGCGCTTCGGCGGCCTGCTGGCGGTCAACGGCGTCCGCCTCGACGTCGAGGAGAAACAGGTGGTGTCGATGATCGGTCCCAACGGCGCCGGCAAGACCACGGTGTTCAACTGCCTGACCGGCTTCTACCAGCCCACCGGCGGCAGCATCGTCCTCAAGGGCGAGGCGATCCACGGCCTGCCCGGCCACCAGATCGCCCGCAAGGGCGTGGTCCGCACCTTCCAGAACGTCCGCCTGTTCAAGGACATGACCGCGGTGGAGAACCTGCTGGTGGCCCAGCATCGCCATCTCAACACCAACTTCCTCGGCGGCCTGCTGAAGACCCCGGCGTTCCGCCGCAGCGAGCAGGACGCCATGGAGTACGCCGCCCACTGGCTGGACCGCGTCGACCTGCTCGAGGTGGCCAACCGCCCGGCCGGCACCCTGGCCTACGGCCAGCAGCGCCGCCTGGAGATCGCCCGCTGCATGATGACCCGCCCGCGGCTGCTGATGCTCGATGAGCCGGCCGCCGGCCTCAACCCGCGCGAGACCGAGGAGCTCAAGCAGCTGATCGGCGTGCTGCGCACCGAGCACGGCGTCACCGTGCTGCTGATCGAGCACGACATGCACCTGGTGATGAGCATTTCCGACCACATCTACGTGATCAACCAGGGCACCCCCCTGGCGGACGGCACGCCGGAGCAGATCCGCAGCAATCCGGATGTGATCAAGGCCTACCTGGGGGAAGCCTGAACCATGCTGAGATTCGAGAATGTCTCCACCTTCTACGGCAAGATCCAGGCGCTGCACGGGGTCAGCCTCGAGGTGCAGAAGGGCGAGATCGTCACCCTGATCGGCGCCAACGGCGCCGGCAAGTCCACCCTGCTGATGACCCTGTGCGGCTCGCCGCGCGCGGCCAGCGGCAGCATCCGCTATCTGGGCGAGGAGCTGGTCGGCCAGGACTCCTGCGACATCATGCGCAAGAGCATCGCCATCGTCCCCGAGGGGCGACGGGTGTTCGCCCGCCTGACGGTGGAGGAGAACCTGGCCATGGGCGGCTTCTTCACCGCCAGGGGCGACTACCAGGAGCAGATGGACAAGGTGCTCGCGCTGTTCCCACGCCTCAAGGAGCGCTACGCCCAGCGCGCCGGCACCATGTCCGGCGGCGAGCAGCAGATGCTCGCCATCGGCCGCGCGCTGATGAGCAAGCCGCGCCTGCTGCTGCTCGACGAGCCGTCGCTGGGCCTGGCGCCGATCATCATCCAGCAGATCTTCGAGATCATCGAGCAGTTGCGCGAGGACGGCGTCACCGTGTTCCTGGTCGAGCAGAACGCCAACCAGGCGCTCAGGCTGGCCGACCGCGGCTACGTGCTGGAGAACGGCCGCATCGTCCTGCAGGACAGCGGCGCGGCGCTGCTGGCCAACCCGGAGGTGCGCAAGGCCTACCTGGGCGGCTGACGCCCGCCCCGCAGCACCGAGGCCCCCGCGCAACCGCGCCGGGGCCTTTTTCTTTTGCCCGTGCGGCCAGCAGGCCCGGCGACAACCTCCGGAGGCGCTGCCAGCCTGTCCTGCCTGCCCTGCCCTGCCCTGCCCATCAGCGACAAATCGCAGGCATGAAAAAGGGCGACCGAAGTCGCCCTTTTTCTCGATCAAGCAGAACTTAGTTCTGGTTGCTCATCTGAGCCTTGATCAGGTCGCCGATGGTGGTCGGACCGGCGCTCACGTCTTGCTTGCGCAGTTCCTTCATGGCTTCCTTCTCGTCATCGACGTCCTTGGACTTCACGGACAGGCTGATGACGCGGCTCTTGCGGTCGATGCTGATGATCTTGGCTTCGACTTCGTCGCCTTCCTTCAGCACGTTGCGGGCGTCTTCGACGCGGTCACGGCTGATTTCGGAAGCCTTCAGCACGCCTTCCACTTCGGTGGCCAGGGTGATGACGGCGCCCTTGGCGTCGACTTCCTTGACGGTGCCACGGACGATGGCGCCTTTCTCGTTCAGGGCGGCGTAGTTGGAGAACGGATCGTCTTCCAGCTGCTTGATGCCCAGGGAGATGCGCTCGCGCTCCGGATCGACCGACAGGATCACGGTGTCCAGCTCGTCGCCCTTCTTGAAGCGACGCACGGCTTCTTCACCCGGCTCGTTCCAGGAGATGTCGGACAGGTGAACCAGACCGTCGATGCCGCCTTCCAGACCGATGAAGATACCGAAATCGGTGATCGACTTGATGGTGCCGGAGATGCGGTCGCCCTTGTTGAAGTGGCCGGAGAACTCTTCCCACGGGTTCGGCTTGCACTGCTTGATGCCGAGGGAGATACGACGACGCTCTTCGTCGATGTCCAGGACCATGACTTCCACTTCGTCGCCGACGTTGACGACCTTCGACGGGTGGATGTTCTTGTTGGTCCAGTCCATTTCGGACACGTGCACCAGACCTTCGACGCCTTCTTCCAGCTCGGCGAAGCAGCCGTAGTCGGTCAGGTTGGTGACGCGGGCCTGCACGCGGGTGCCTTCCGGGTAGCGCGCCTTGATGGCGACCCACGGATCTTCGCCCAGCTGCTTCAGACCCAGGGAGACGCGGTTGCGCTCGCGGTCGAACTTGAGGACCTTGACTTCGATCTCGTCGCCGACGTTGACGATCTCGGACGGGTGCTTGATGCGCTTCCAGGCCATGTCGGTGATGTGCAGCAGACCATCGACGCCGCCCAGGTCGACGAACGCACCGTAGTCGGTGAGGTTCTTGACGATACCCTTGACCTGCTGGCCTTCCTGCAGGGATTCCAGCAGGGCTTCGCGCTCGGCGCTGTTCTCGGCTTCCAGCACGCTGCGACGGGAAACGACAACGTTGTTGCGCTTCTGGTCGAGCTTGATGACCTTGAACTCGAGCTCTTTGTTTTCCAGGTGGGTGGTGTCACGCACCGGACGGACGTCGACCAGCGAACCCGGCAGGAACGCGCGGATGCCGTTGATGTCGACGGTGAAGCCGCCCTTGACCTTGCCGTTGATGATGCCCTTGACCACTTCTTCGGCAGCGAACGCAGCTTCCAGAACGATCCAGGACTCGGCGCGCTTGGCCTTCTCGCGGGACAGCTTGGTTTCGCCGAAGCCGTCTTCCACGGCGTCCAGCGCCACGTGGACTTCGTCACCGACCTTGATGGTCAGCTCGCCCTGCTCGTTGTAGAACTGCTCGACCGGGATGACGCCCTCGGACTTGAGGCCAGCATGCACGGTAACCCAGTCACCGTCGATGTCGACCACGATGCCGGTGATGATGGCACCCGGCTGCATGTCGAGGGATTTCAGGCTTTCTTCAAAAAGTTCTGCGAAGCTTTCGCTCATGTTCATACCTGTTGATCAAGGGCACAGGAAATGTGCCCGATCCGCACCCCAGCCGGCACGGGTTCGTTTGTCATAAAGAGGCGAAGGAATTGGACTGGGTTCCGTCCGCCTCGCTGGATCATCCGGCCAGATCGCGCGCGGCGACTTCGGCGAGGATGCGCTCCAGTACCTGCTCGATCGAGAGTTCAGTGGAATCCAGCAGGATGGCGTCAGACGCCGGCTTCAGTGGAGCCACAGCACGCTGCGTGTCGCGTTCGTCACGCGCACGGATCTCTTCCAGCAGACTGGACAGATTAGCACCAGGCACCTTGTCCTTCAACTGCAGGTAGCGCCGGCGGGCGCGTTCCTCGGCGCTGGCGGTGAGGAAGATCTTCAGCGGCGCATCGGGGAACACCACGGTGCCCATGTCGCGACCGTCGGCGATCAGCCCCGGCGCCACGCGGAAATCGCGCTGGCGCTGCAGCAGCGCGCTGCGCACGCCGGGCAGCGCGGCGACCTGCGAGGCGCCCGCGCCGGCCTGCTCGGTGCGCAGCTCGTCGCCGACCTCCTCGCCTTCCAGCAGGATGCGCTGGCCGTGCAGGCCTTCCGCGGCGGCGACGAACTGCACGTCGAGGTTGGCGGCCAGGGTCTCCAGCGCCGCCTCGTTGTCCAGGGCGATGCCGTGGCGGCCGGCGGCCAGCGCCAGCAGGCGGTACAGCGCGCCGGAGTCGAGCAGGTGCCAGCCGAGCTGGCGGGCCAGCCGGCTGCACACCGTGCCCTTGCCCGAGCCGCTCGGCCCGTCGATGGCGACGACCGGGGCCAGGCCGATCATTGCTCGCCTTCCCGGGCCACGCGCACCCCGACCTCGGCGCACAGGGCGAGGAAGTTGGGGAAGGAGGTGGCCACGTTGGCGCAGTCGTGGATGCGGATCGGCGCGCTGGCGCGCAGCGAGGCGATGCTGAACGACATGGCGATGCGGTGGTCGCCGTGCGCCCACACCTCGCCGCCGCCGATCGGGCCGCCGTCGATGACGATGCCGTCCGGAGTCGGCTCGGCCTTGACGCCGCAGGCCTGGAGGCCGTCGGCCATCACCTGGATGCGGTCGGATTCCTTGACGCGCAGCTCCTCGGCGCCGCGCAGCACGGTGCGCCCTTCGGCGCAGGCGGCGGCGACGAACAGCACCGGGAACTCGTCGATGGCCAGCGGCACCAGGTCCTCGGGGATCTCGATGCCCCTGAGCTTGGCCGAGCGCACGCGGATGTCGGCCACCGGCTCGCCGCCGACTTCGCGCTGGTTCTCCAGGGTGATGTCGCCGCCCATCAGCTTGAGGATGTCGATCACCCCGGTGCGGGTCGGGTTGATGCCGACGTGCTCGAGGACCAGCTCGGAGCCCTCGGCGATGCTCGCCGCGACCAGGAAGAAGGCCGCCGAGGAGATGTCGGCCGGCACCTCGATGTGGGTGGCGCTGAGCTTGTGGCCGCTCGCCACCCTGGCGGTGGCGCCCTCGACGCTCACCGGGTAGCCGAAGCCGCGCAGCATGCGCTCGGTGTGGTCGCGGGTCGGCGCCGGCTCGGTCACCGAGGTCTCGCCGGCCGCGTACAGGCCGGCCAGCAGCAGGCAGGACTTGACCTGGGCGCTGGCCATCGGCATCTCGTAGTGCATGCCGGTCAGCTTCTGGCCACCCTTGATGCGCAGCGGCGGACGGCCTTCCGGGCCGGTCTCGATCAGCGCGCCCATCTCGCGCAGCGGCTTGGCCACGCGGTTCATCGGCCGCTTGGACAGCGACGGGTCGCCGGTCAGCTCGGTGTCGAACGGCTGGGCGGCGAGCAGGCCGGAGAGCAGGCGCATGGAGGTGCCGGAGTTGCCCATGTACAGCGGGCCTGCCGGCGCCTTGAGACCGTGCAGGCCGACGCCGTGCACGGTGACGCGGCCGTGGTGCGGGCCCTCGATGACCACGCCCATGTCGCGGAACGCCTGGATGGTGGCCAGGGCGTCCTCGCCCTCGAGGAAGCCTTCCACCTCGGTGGTGCCCTCGGCCAGCGAGCCGAGCATGATCGAGCGGTGGGAGATGGACTTGTCGCCCGGGACGCGAATCCGTCCGCTCAGGCTGCCGCCCGGTTGGGCCAGGAAGATCAGGTCGTTGGAATGCATGGCGTCCACATAGGCCCGTTGGGCCAGGATTTTGCTGAAATGCTCGCGGGCGACGCGGGCGCGGGTGAACACGCCCAGCAGGTGATGCCCGTCCCCATGATCGATCGCCTCGCGCAGCACGTCGAGATCGCTGCGGAAGCGGTCGAGGATACGCAACACCGCCTCGCGGTTGGCGAGGAAGATGTCGTGCCACATCAAAGGATCGCTGCCGGCGATGCGGGTGAAATCGCGGAAGCCGCCGGCGGCGTAGCGGAAGATTTCCAGGTTCTCGCTCTGGTGGGCCAGCGAGTCGACCAGGCCGAAGGCCAGCAGGTGCGGCAGGTGGCTGGTGGCGGCAAGCACCTCGTCGTGGTGCTCGACGCTCATGTGCTCGACGTCGGCGTCCAGCGCGCGCCACAGGCCATCGACCAGCGCCAGCGCCTGTGGATCGGTCTCGGCCAGCGGGGTGAGGATCACCTTGTGGCGGCGGTACAGCTTGCCGTTGGCCGCCTCCACGCCGCTCTTCTCCGAGCCGGCGATCGGGTGACCCGGCACGAAGCGCGCCACGCGGGAACCGAAGGCGGCGCGCGCGGCGCGCACCACGTTGCCCTTGGCGCTGCCGACGTCGGTGAGCACGGCATCGCCCAGCTCGAAGGTGGCCAGCTGGGCCAGCACCTTCTCCATGGCGATGATCGGCACCGCCAGCATGATCGCGTCGGCGCCGACGCAGGCCGCGGCCAGTTCGCTCTCGCAGCGGTCGACCACGCCGAGCTGCACCGCCAGGCGGCGCGACTCGGCGTCCAGGTCGACGCCGACCACCTCGCGGCACAGGCCCTGCTGGCGCAGGCCCTTGGCGAAGGAGCCGCCGATCAGGCCGAGGCCGACCACCACCAGGCGGCCGACCAGGGGCGCGGGGCGGCGATCAGCCACGGCCGAGCACCTGGGCGAGCGCCGCGAGGAAGCGGGCGTTCTCCGCCTGGGTGCCGATGGACACGCGCAGGAAGGTCGGCATGCCGTAGCCGGCCACCGGGCGGACGATCACCCCGCGCTCCAGCAGGCCCTGGTTGATCGGCGCGGCGTCGCGACCGAAGTCGACGGCGAGGAAGTTGCCCTTGCTGGGAATCCACGCAAGATCCAGCGCGGCCAGGCCGGCCTCCAGCTGGGCCATGCCGGCGGCGTTGACCCGGCGGCCTTCGGCCAGGTACTCGGCGTCGTCCAGCGCGGCGCAGGCGGCGACCAGGGCCAGGCTGTTGACGTTGAACGGCTGGCGCACGCGGTTGAGCACGTCGGCCACCTGCGGGCTGGATGCGGCATAGCCGACGCGCAGGCCGGCCAGGCCGTAGGCCTTGCACAGGGTGCGGGTAACGATCAGGTTCGGGTAGCGCGCCAGGTACTCGAGGCCGTTGGGCAGTTCGGAGCCCTCGGCGAACTCGATGTAGGCCTCGTCGAGCACCACCAGCACGTTGGCCGGCACGCGCGACAGGAACGATTCCAGCGCGTCCGGGCCGAACCAGGTGCCGGTCGGGTTGTTCGGGTTGGCGACGAACACCACGCGGGTGTTGGCGTCGATGGCCGCCAGCATGGCCTCCAGGTCGTGGCCATGGTCCTTGGCCGGCACGGCGCGGCCCTCGGCGCCGGTGGCCTGGGTGGAGATCGGGTAGACGGCGAAGGCGTACTGGCTGAACACCGCGTTCAGCCCCGGCGCCAGCCAGGCGCGGGCGATCAGGTCGAGCACGTCGTTGGAGCCGTTGCCCAAGGTGATCTGCTCGGGAACCAGGCCGAAGCGCTCGCTCAGCTTGGCCTTCAGCGCGTAGCCACTGCCGTCGGGATAGCGGGTGATGTCGCCCAGCTCGGCGCGGATCGCCTCCAGCGCCTTCGGCGAGGGGCCCAGCGGGTTCTCGTTGCTGGCCAGCTTGACGATGCCGGCCGGGTCGAGGTTCAGCTCGCGGGCCAGTTCGTCGACCGGCTTGCCCGGGACGTAGGGGGACAGTTTCTGCACACCCGGCACGGCCAGGGCGAGGAAGTCACAGCTCATCGGTTTGCCTCCGGCAAGGATCGCCGGCCGCGGGGCACAGGGCGACCCGGGCCGGCGCAGACGCGTTTTACAGTACCGCCTTGGGATAGGAGCCGAGCACCTTCACGGCCACGGTGTCCTGGCTGATCTTTTCGAGCACGCCCCTGACCAGCGGGTCGTGCTGGTGGCCGACGAAGTCGATGAAGAACACGTAGGTCCACTTGCCGCTGCGCGAGGGGCGGGTCTCGATGCGGGTCAGGTCGATGCCGTTCTGCTGGAACGGCGCCAGCAGGTCGTGCAGCGCCCCCGGCTTGTTGTTGGTGGAGACGATGATCGAGGTCTTGTCGTCGCCGGTCGGCGGCACTTCCTGGTTGCCGATGATCAAAAAGCGCGTGGAGTTGTCCGGGCGGTCCTCGATCTTCTCGTACAGCTTGCTCAGGCCGTACAGCTGGGCGGCCATGTCGCCGGCGATCGCCGCGCTGTTCCACTCGCTCTTCACCCTTTTCGCGGCGTCGGCGTTGCTCGACACCGCGACGCGCTCGACGTTCGGGTAGTGGGCGTCCAGCCACTTGCGGCACTGGGCCAGCGACTGGGCGTGCGAGTAGATGCGCGAGATCTTGTCGGTCTTGGTGTTCTCGCCGACCAGCAGGTGGTGGTGGATGCGCAGCTCCACCTCGCCGCAGATCACCAGGTCGTGTTCGAGGAAGCTGTCGAGGGTGTGGTTGACCGCGCCCTCGGTGGAGTTCTCCACCGGCACCACGCCGAAGTTGACCGCGCCGGCGGCCACTTCGCGGAACACCTCGTCGATCGCCGCCATCGGCTGGCTGATCACCGCATTGCCGAAGTGCTTGAGCGCCGCGGCCTGGGTGAAGGTGCCTTCCGGGCCGAGGTAGGCGACCTTGAGCGGCTGCTCGAGGGCCAGGCAGGACGACATGATCTCGCGGAACAGCCGCGCCACTTCCTCGTTGTGCAGCGGGCCCTTGTTCAGCTCCATGATGTGCTTGAGCACCCAGGCCTCGCGCTCGGGGCGGTAGAACACCGGCCTCTCGCCGGCCGGCAGGGATGCCATCTTCACCCGCGCCACTTCCTCGGCGCAGCGCGCGCGCTCGCTGATCAGCTCGAGGATCTTCTCGTCGAGGCTGTCGATGCGCACGCGCAGGGCTTGCAGCTGTTCCTTCTCGCTCATCAGCCGTGCTCCTTCTCGAACTCGGCCATGTAGGCGACCAGCGCCTGCACCGCGTCGAGGCCGACGGAGTTGTAGATCGAGGCGCGCATGCCGCCCACCGAGCGGTGGCCCTTGAGGTTGAGCAGGCCGCGCGCCTCGGCGCCGGCGAGGAAGGCCTTGTCGAGCTTCTCGTCGGCCAGGCGGAACGGCACGTTCATCCACGAACGGGCGTTCTTGGCGATCGGGTTGGTGTAGAAGTCGCTGGCGTCGATGGCGCCGTACAGCAGCTCCTGCTTGGCGCGGTTGCGGCGCTCCATCTCCTCGACGCCGCCCTGCTCCTTGACCCACTCGAAGATCAGGCCGGACAGGTACCAGGAGAAGGTCGCCGGGGTGTTGTACATCGAGCCGTTGTCGGCGGCGACCTTGTAGTCGAGCATGGTCGGGCAGATCGAGCGGGCGCGACCGAGCAGGTCCTCGCGGATGATCACCACCACCAGGCCGCTGGGGCCGATGTTCTTCTGCGCGCCGGCGTAGATCATGCCGAACTGCGACACGTCGATCGGCCGGGACAGGATGTCCGAGGACATGTCCACCACCAGCGGCACGTCGCCCAGATCCGGCACCCAGTCGAACTGCAGGCCGCCGATGGTCTCGTTGCTGCAGTAGTGCAGGTAGGCGGCGTTCTGGCTCAGCTGCCAGTCGTTCTGCCCGGGGATGGCGAAGTAGTCGTAGGCCTTGGCGCTGGCGGCGACGTTGATGGCGCCGAAGCGGCGCGCTTCCTCGATGGCCTTCTTCGACCAGATGCCGGTCTCGACGTAGTCGGCGACGCCGTCCTCGGGCAGCAGGTTGAGCGGGATCTGGGCGAACTGCTGGCTGGCGCCGCCCTGCAGGAACAGCACCTTGTAGTTCGACGGAATGGCCAGCAGGTCGCGCAGGTCCTGCTCGGCCTTCTCGGCGATGGCGACGTACTCGTCGCTGCGGTGGCTCATCTCCATCACCGACAGGCCCTTGCCGTGCCAGTCGAGGAGTTCGGCCTGGGCGCGCTCGAGCACCGCAGTGGGAAGCGCGGCCGGGCCGGCGCAGAAGTTATAGGCTCGCTTGCTCACGTCTTTCTCTCTCATTCACCGATGACCGCCGCCCGGGGCGACGGTGCGCTGTCAATCTTGTAAGGCCGTTCCGCCGGCGAAGCGGGCTCGCGCCCGCCCCGCCACTGCTCACTCCTCGCTGCCGGCGAGCTCGCCAACCTCGTCGCCGACCAGCTCCTCGCCGTTGTCCGACGGCTCCTGCACCCGCTCCAGGCCGACCAGGGTCTCGCCCTCGACCAGCTTGATCAGGGTCACGCCCTGGGTGTTGCGGCCGAGCAGGGATACCTCGTCGACGCGGGTGCGCACCAGGGTTCCCTGGTCGGAGATCAGCATGATCTCCTCGCCTTCCTGCACCTGGATGGCGCCGATCAGCGGGCCGTTGCGCTCGTTGGTGACCATGGCGATCACCCCCTGGCCGCCGCGGCCGCGGCGCGGGAACTTGGACAACGGGGTGCGCTTGCCGTAGCCGCGCTCGGAGGCGGTGAGGATCTGCGCGCCGGACTCGGGGATCAGCATGGAGATCAGCTGCTGGCCGCTGCCCAGCTTCATGCCGCGCACGCCGCGGGCGTTGCGGCCCATGGTGCGCACCACGCTCTCGGCGAAGCGGATCACCTTGCCGGCGCTGGAGAACAGCATGACCTCGCGGGCGCCGTCGGTGATCGCCGCGGCGATCAGGGTGTCGCCCTCGACCAGGTCCAGGGCGATCAGGCCGGCCTTGCGCGGGCGGCTGAACTGCACCAGCGGCACCTTCTTCACGGTGCCGAAGGCGGTGGCCATGAAGATGTAGGCGCCGGTCGGCTCGGCGACCAGCTCGGCGGTCTCGCCCTCGGCCTCCTCGGCGGCCTCGGCGGCCTCGACCACTTCGCCCTCGATCAGCGCAGTCTCGTTGTCCAGGTCGTCCTCGCCACCCGACTGCTGCAGGGCCTCCAGGTCGACCTGGAGCATGGCGGTGATGCGCTCGCCCTCGTCCAGCGGCAGCAGGTTGACCAGCGGGCGGCCGCGCGCGGTGCGCGACGCCTCGGGAATCTCGAAGGTGCGCAGCCAGTAGACCTTGCCCTTGCTGGAGAACAGCAGCAGGGTGGCGTGGCTGTTGGCGACCAAGAGGTGCTCGACGTAGTCCTCGTCCTTCACCCCGGTGGCCGACTTGCCCTTGCCGCCGCGGCGCTGCGCCTGGTAGGCGTCCAGCGGCTGGCTCTTGGCGTAGCCGCCGTGGGAGATGGTCACCACGCGCTCTTCCTCGGGGATCAGGTCGGCGATGGTCAGGTCTTCCTGGCTGGCGCGGATCTCGGTGCGGCGGGCGTCGCCGAACTCGGCCTTGACCTTCTCCAGCTCCTCGCGGATCACTTCCATCAGCCGCTCGGGGCTGGTGAGGATGCGGATCAGCTCGCCGATCTGCAGGAGGATCTCCTGGTACTCGGCGAGCAGCTTCTCGTGCTCGAGCCCGGTCAGGCGGTGCAGACGCAGCTCGAGGATGGCCTGGGCCTGCTCGGGCGACAGGTAGTACCTGCCGTCGCGCAGGCCGTACTGCGGATCGAGGTCGTCGGGGCGGCAGGCATCGGCGCCGGCGCGCTCGACCATCGCCTCCACCGCGCTGGACTCCCAGGCGGTGGCGATCAGGCGCTCCTTGGCCTCGGCCGGGGTCGGCGAGGTCTTGATCAGCTCGATCACCGGGTCGATGTTGGACAGCGCCACCGCCTGGCCTTCGAGGATGTGGCCGCGCTCGCGGGCCTTGCGCAGCTCGAACACGGTGCGGCGGGTCACCACTTCGCGGCGGTGACGGACGAACACCTCGAGCATGTCCTTGAGGTTCAGCGTGCGCGGCTGGCCGTCGACCAGCGCCACCACGTTGATGCCGAACACGCTCTGCATCTGGGTCTGCGCGTAGAGGTTGTTGAGCACCACCTCGCCCACCTCGCCGCGGCGCAGCTCGATGACCACGCGCATGCCGTCCTTGTCGGACTCGTCGCGCAGCTCGCTGATGCCCTCGATCTTCTTTTCCTTGACCAGCTCGGCGATCTTCTCGATCAGCCGCGCCTTGTTCAGCTGATAGGGCAGCTCGGTGATGATGATCTGCTGGCGGCCGCCGCCCTTCTCCATCTCCTCGATCTCGGCGCGGGCACGGATGTAGACGCGTCCGCGGCCGGTGCGGTAGGCCTCGATGATGCCGGCACGGCCGTTGATGATCCCCGCGGTGGGGAAGTCCGGGCCGGGGATGTACTGCATCAGTTCGTCGACGCTCAGCTCGGGGTTGTCGATCAGCGCCAGGCAGCCGTCGATCACCTCGCCGAGGTTGTGCGGCGGGATGTTGGTGGCCATGCCCACGGCGATACCGCTGGAGCCGTTGACCAGCAGGTTGGGGATCTTGGTCGGCATGACCGCCGGGATCTGCTCGGTGCCGTCGTAGTTGGGCACCCAGTCGACGGTTTCCTTGTCGAGGTCGGCGAGCAGCTCGTGGGCCAGCTTGGCCATGCGCACTTCGGTGTAACGCATGGCCGCGGCGTTGTCGCCGTCCACCGAGCCGAAGTTGCCCTGGCCGTCGACCAGCATGTAGCGCAGCGAGAACGGCTGGGCCATGCGCACGATGGTGTCGTACACCGCGGTGTCGCCGTGCGGGTGGTACTTACCGATGACGTCGCCGACCACACGGGCGGATTTCTTGTACGGCTTGTTCCAGTCATTGCCCAGCTCGCTCATGGCGAACAGCACGCGCCGGTGCACCGGCTTCAGGCCGTCGCGCGCATCCGGCAGGGCACGTCCGACGATCACGCTCATCGCGTAGTCGAGGTACGACTGTTTCAGCTCGTCTTCGATATTGACCGGGAGGATTTCTTTGGCCAGTTCGCCCATGAGAAGCCTGGTTCCTTTGTTCTAGGCAGGTGCCAGCAGGCTGGCATCGCGTGCAATCTGGAAGGCCCTCGTGCAGGCCTCTATAAACCGGCGGAGCTTACCACAACCACCGGTCCGGGCACATGCGGCCCGCCTGCCGCGCCGCTGCGCGGCAGGCGGCGCGGCGCCGGTTCAGTGCAGTCGCTTGCGGCACATCAGCTGGGCCATCTTGGCCGCGTCCGGCCGCTCGACCACGCCCTTCTCGGTGACGATGGCATCGATCAGGTCGGCGGGGGTGACGTCGAACACCGGGTTGACCGCCTCCACCGCGGCGGCCACGCGCTTGCCGCCGACCTCGAGCAGCTCGCGGCCGTCGCGCTCCTCGATCGGGATGTCGTCGCCGCTTTCCAGGCTCATGTCGATGGTCGAGCTGGGCGCCACCACCATGAAGCGCACGCCGTGGTGCATGGCGTTGACCGCCAGCTGGTAGGTGCCGATCTTGTTGGCCACGTCGCCGTTGGCGGTGATGCGGTCGGCGCCGACGATCACCCAGCTGATGCCTTCGGTCTTCATCAGGTGGGCGGCGGCGGCGTCGGCGTTGAGGCTCACCGGCACGTGCTCGTTGGCCAGCTCCCAGGCGGTCAGGCGCGCGCCCTGCAGCCACGGGCGGGTCTCGTCGGCGAACACCCGCTCGACCAGCCCGGCCAGGTGGGCGGCGCGGATCACCCCCAGCGCGGTGCCGAAGCCGCCGGTGGCCAGCGCGCCGGTGTTGCAGTGGGTCAAGAGCTTCTGCGGCCGCGCGTCGTGGCGGCGGATCAGCTCGACGCCGAGCTGGGCCATGGTCAGGTTGGCCTCGCGGTCGCTGTCGTGGATGCCGACCGCCTCGGCCTCCAGCGCGGCGAGCACGTCCTCGCAGTCGGCCAGGCGGTTGAGGCGCTCGCGCATGCGGTCCAGCGCCCAGAACAGGTTGACCGCGGTGGGGCGCGACTCGGCCAGCACGCGGAAGTCCTCCTCCAGCGCCGCCTGCCAGTCGCCGCCGGCGGCCAGCCGCGCGCGGGCGCCGAGCACCACCCCGTAGGCGGCGGCGATGCCGATCGCCGGGGCGCCGCGCACCACCATCAGACGGATCGCCTCGGCCACCCCGGCGGCACTGTCGTAGGCGTGCCAGGTTTCCTCGAACGGCAGCACGCGCTGGTCGAGCAGATGCAGGACGCCGTCCCGCCAGTCGATTGCCGTGACCTTTTCCGCTGCCAGCAGTTGCTCGCGCATGGGGATTCCTCAACCAGTCATGAAAAGCCGCGCAGTATACCCGCCCGGCCGCGCGCCCGCTTCAAGACCGCCGGCACAGCCGCTACACTCGCAGGCCGTTCAACAGACGCACCGGAAGCCCTGCCCATGCCCAGCCCCACCGCCCCCCTGGACCTGCTCCTGCTCCCCGAATGGATAGTCCCGGTGGAGCCGGCCGGCGTGGTGCTGCGCGAGCATGCGCTGGGCATCCGCGACGGGCGCATCGCCCTGCTCGCCCCGCGCCAGCAGGCCCTGGCCGTGCCGGCCCGCGAGCGCCGCGAGCTGCCCGGCATGCTGCTCGCCCCCGGCCTGGTCAACGCCCACGGCCACGCGGCGATGAGCCTGTTCCGCGGCCTGGCCGACGACCTGCCGCTGATGACCTGGCTGCAGGAGCACATCTGGCCGGCCGAGGCGAAATGGGTCAGCGAGGAGTTCGTCCGCGACGGCAGCGAGCTGGCCATCGCCGAGCAACTGCAGGGCGGCGTCACCGCCTTCTCCGACATGTACTTCTTCCCCGAGGTGGCCAGCGAGGTGGTGCACCGCGCCGGCGTGCGCGCGCAGATCACCATCCCGGTGCTCAACTTCCCGGTGCCCGGCGCCCACGACACCGACGAGGCGCTGCGCCGCGGCCTCGAGCTGTTCGCCGACCTGCGCCACCACCCGCGCATCAAGGTGGCCTTCGGCCCGCACGCGCCCTACACGGTCAGCGACGACCGCCTGGAGCGGGTGCGGGTGCTCGCCGAGCAGCTCGACGCCGGCATCCACATGCACGTCCACGAGACCGCCTTCGAGGTGCAGCAGGCCCTCGAGCTGTCCGGCGAGCGGCCCATGGCCCGCCTGGCGCGCCTCGGCCTGCTCGGCCCGCGCTTCCAGGCCGTGCACATGACCCAGATCGACGACGCCGACCTCGCCCTGCTGGTGCAACACAATGCCAGCGTGATCCACTGCCCGGAGTCCAACCTCAAGCTGGCCAGCGGCTTCTGCCCGGTCGAGCGCCTGTGGCAGGCCGGCGTCAACGTCGCCGTCGGCACCGACGGCGCGGCCAGCAACAACGACCTCGACCTGCTCGGCGAGACGCGCACCGCGGCGCTGCTGGCCAAGGCGGTGGCCGGTTCGGCCACCGCGCTGGATGCCCACCGCGCCCTGCGCATGGCCACCCTCAACGGCGCCCGGGCGCTGGGCATCGACGACGAGTGCGGCTCGCTGGAGGCCGGCAAGAGCGCCGACCTGGTGGCCTTCGACCTCTCCCGCCTGGCCCAGCAGCCGGTCTACGATCCGGTGTCGCAGCTGGTCTACGCCAGCGGCCGCGACTGCGTGCGCCACGTCTGGGTCGGCGGCAAGGCGCTGCTCGAGGACGGCCGCCTGACCCGCCTCGACGAGGACGAGCTGCACGCCAAGGCGCGCGCCTGGGGCCGGCGCATCGCCGGGGCGTGAGGAACAAGGTGCGCCATGCGCAGCGCGCTCCTCTTGTGGTGCGCACGGCGCACCCTAAGCAAGGCCGCCCGCCCCCAATCCGCCCAAAAACTGGCAAGATAGACGGCTGAGCATCCAGCCTTGCCAACGGAACCACGTCATGAGCAACGTCGACCACGCCGAAATCGCCAAGTTCGAGGCCCTCGCCCATCGCTGGTGGGACCGCGAGAGCGAGTTCAAGCCGCTGCACGAGATCAACCCGCTGCGGGTCAACTGGATCGACGAGCGGGTCGGCCTGGCCGGCAAGCGCGTGCTCGACGTCGGCTGCGGCGGCGGCATTCTCAGCGAGTCGATGGCCCTGCGCGGCGCAAGCGTGACCGCCATCGACATGGGCGAGGCACCACTCGCGGTGGCGCGCCTGCACCAGCTCGAATCCGGCGTGCAGGTCGACTACCGGCAGAGCACCGCCGAGGCGCTGGCCGCCGAGCTGCCCGGCCAGTTCGACGTGGTCACCTGCCTGGAGATGCTCGAGCACGTGCCCGATCCGGCCTCGGTGATCCAGGCCTGCCAGCGCCTGGTCAAGCCCGGCGGCCAGGTGTTCTTCTCCACCATCAACCGCAACCCCAAGGCCTACCTGCTGGCCATCGTCGGCGCCGAGTACCTGCTGAAGATGCTGCCGCGCGGCACCCACGACTTCCGCAAGTTCATCCGCCCCTCCGAGTTGGGCGCCTGGTGCCGCGACAGCGGCTTGGCGGTGCAGGACATCGTCGGCCTGACCTACAACCCGCTGAGCAAGACCTACAAGCTGGGCAGCGACGTGGACGTCAACTACATGATCCAGACCCTGCGCGAGGAGTGAGCGGCATGCGTCTACGCGCGGTTCTGTTCGACATGGACGGCACGCTGGTCGACAGCGCGCCGGACTTCATCGCCGTGTGCCAGGCCATGCGCGCCGTGCGCGGCCTGCCCGCCCTGGAACCGCAGCGCATCCGCGACCAGGTGTCCGGCGGCGCGCGGGCCATGGTCTGCGCCACCTTCGCGCTGGACCCGGAGCACCCCGAGTTCGACGCCCTGCGCCGCGAGTTCCTCGAGCGCTACCAGGAGCACTGCGCGGTGCTGACCCGCCCGTTCGACGGCATCCCCGAGCTGCTCGCCGACCTCGAGCGCGCGCGCCTGCGCTGGGGCGTGGCGACCAACAAGCCGCTGCACTACGCCGAGCCGATCATGCGCCAGCTGCAGCTGGCCGAGCGCGCCGCGGTGCTGGTCTGCCCCGAGCACGTCAAGCGCAGCAAGCCCGACCCGGAGATGCTCCTGCTGGCCTGCCAGCAGCTCGGCCTGGATCCGCGCGAAGTGCTCTACGTCGGCGACGACGCCCGCGACATCGAGGCCGGCCGCGCCGCCGGCACCCGCACGGTGGCGGTGCGCTACGGCTACATCCACCCCGACGACAACCCCGGCCACTGGGGCGCCGACCTGGTGGTCGACCATCCGCGCGAGCTGCGCGCGGCGCTCGACCGGGCGCTGTGCGGCTGCTGAACCGCCCGGCACGCGTTCGACTTCCGGCGCATAGCCGCTGCGTAGCGGCTGCGCCACACTCGAATGCAAACCCAGGGTCGGCTGGCGCAGCGTAACCCACCATTGCCGCGCCAGGCGGCACCTGCCGGTGCCGATGGCGGGTTACGCCGCAAGCGGCCAACCCACCCTGTGCCCGGCCCAGCGCGATTTCGATTCAACGAGGCTCTACCCATGTTCCAATATTCCGCCCGTCCCGACCTGCTCAAGGATCGGGTGATCCTGGTCACCGGCGCCGGCCGCGGCATCGGCGCCGCCGCCGCGCGCAGCTTCGCCGCCCACGGCGCCACGGTGATCCTGCTGGGCAAGACCATCGAACACCTCGAGGAGGTCTACGACCAGATCGAGCAGGCCGGCGGCCCGCAGCCGGCGATCTTCCCGTTCAACCTGGAAACCGCCCAGCCGCACCAGTACGACGAGCTGGCGGCGACCATCGAGCGCGAGTTCGGCCGCCTCGACGGCCTGCTGCACAACGCCGCGATCCTCGGCCCGCGCACGCCGATCGAGCAGTTCAGCGGCGACAACTTCATGCGCGTCATGCAGGTCAACGTCAACGCCACCTTCATGCTCACCAGCGTGCTGCTGCCGCTGCTCAGGCTGTCCAGCGACGCCTCGGTGGTGTTCACCTCCAGCAGCGTCGGGCGCAAGGGTCGCGCCTACTGGGGGGCCTATGCGGTGTCCAAGTTCGCCGTCGAGGGCATGATGCAGGTGCTCGCCGACGAGGTCGACGGCACCAGCGCGGTACGCGCCAACAGCGTCAACCCTGGCGCCACCCGCACCGGCATGCGCGCCCAGGCCTACCCGGGCGAGAACCCGCAGCAGAACCCGGCGCCCGAGGAGATCCTGCCGGTCTACCTGTACCTGATGGGACCGGACAGCGCCGGGGTCAACGGCCAGGCCTTCGACGCCCAGTAGCGCCTCCGGCTGCGGCCGCTGCGGCCGCAGCCTTCCCGGCGAGGCGCAGTCCGCCGCAAGCCGCGCGCCAGACGCCTCCCGCCTACCGCGACCTTGGTCGCAAGTGACTGACGGCGCAGCGCTTTGCTGCCACACTCTGGCCATCCTGCACTTTTCCGGAGCCGCCAGTTCCCATGTCGCTGTCCAGCGGGCTGATCGCCGCGGTCGCCCTCCTCTACATGGCCATCCTGTTCGCCATCGCCTTCTACGGCGACCGCCGGCAGACCAACGGGGTGACCCGCCCACGCCTGCGCGCCTGGGTCTACAGTCTGTCGCTGGCGGTTTACTGCACCAGCTGGACCTTCTTCGGCGCGGTCGGCCAGGCCACCGGCCAGCTGTGGTCGTTCGTGCCGATCTACCTCGGCCCGCTGCTGCTGCTGCTGTTCATGCCGCAGATGCTGGCCAAGATGATCCTGATCAGCAAGCAGGAGAACATCACCTCGATCGCCGACTTCATCGCCGCGCGCTACGGCAAGTCGCGCTCGCTGGCGATCATCGTCGCCCTGATCTGCCTGGTCGGCGTGCTGCCCTACATCGCCCTGCAGCTCAAGGGCATCGTCCTCGGCGTCAACCTGCTCACCGGCGCAGCGCCCAACGCCAACGGCATCGGCGCCCAGGACACCGCGCTGATCGTCTCGCTGGTGCTGGCGCTGTTCACCATCCTGTTCGGCACGCGCAACCTCGACGCCACCGAGCACCACCGCGGCATGGTGATGGCGGTGGCCTTCGAGTCGCTGGTCAAGCTGCTGGCCTTCCTCGCCGTCGGCGTGTTCGTCACCTGGGGGCTGTTCGGCGGCGTCGGCGACCTGCTGGAGCGGGCGCAGGCGGCCCCCGAGCTGGAGGAGTACTGGCGCCGCCCGGTGGACTGGACCGCCATGGTGGTGCAGACCGGGGTGGCGATGATGGCGATCATCTGCCTGCCGCGGCAGTTCCACGTCACCGTGGTGGAGAACATCGAGCCGCGCGACCTCAACCTGGCGCGCTGGGTATTTCCCCTGTACCTGGTGCTGGCGGCGCTGTTCGTGGTGCCGATCGCCCTCGCCGGGCAGCTGCTGCTGCCGGCCGGGTTCGAGCCCGACTCCTTCGTCATCAGCCTGCCGCTGGCCGAGCAGCATCCGAGCCTCGCCCTGCTGGCCTTCATCGGCGGCGCCTCGGCGGCCACCGGCATGGTCATTGTCGCCTCGGTGGCGCTGTCGACCATGATCTCCAACGACATGCTGCTGCCCTGGCTGCTGCGCCGGCACAGCGCCGAGCGGCCGTTCGAGGAGTTCCGCCACTGGCTGCTGTCGGTGCGGCGCATCGCCATCATCGTCCTGCTGCTGCTGGCCTACGTGATCTACCGGATGATGGGGCCGAAGATCAGCCTGGCCAGCATCGGCCAGATCGCCTTCGCCGCCGTCACCCAGCTCGGCCCGGCGATGTTCGGCGCGCTGTACTGGAAACAGGCCAACAGCCGCGGCGTGTTCGCCGGCCTGGCGGTCGGCGCGCTGCTGTGGTGCTACACCCTGCTGCTGCCGCTGGTGGCCAGCGGCATGGGCTGGTCGCTGGATATGCTGCCCGGCCAGCGCTGGCTGGCCGGCAACCCGCTGGGCCTGCCGATGGACCCGGTGACCCAGGGCACCCTGCTGTCGCTGCTCAGCAACTTCCTGGTGTTCGTGCTGGTCTCGCTGTTCTCGCGCACCCGCGTCTCCGAACACTGGCAGGCCAGCCGTTTCGTCGGCCAGGAGGCCTCGGTGCGGCCGATCCCGCGCCTGCTGCTGGCGGTGCAGGTCCAGGACCTGTTGATGCTGGCGGCACGCTTCGTCGGCGAGGAGCGCGCGCGGCAGAGCTTCATCCGCTTCGCCTACCGCCAGGGCAAGGGCTTCAGTCCCAACCAGACCGCCAGCGGCGAATGGATCGCCCACACCGAGCGCCTGCTCGCCGGTGTGCTCGGCGCCTCCTCGGCGCGCGCGGTGGTCAAGGCGGCCATCGAAGGCCGCGAGATGCAGGTCGAGGACGTGGTGCGCATCGTCGACGAGGCCTCCGAGGTCCTGCAGTTCAACCGCGCCCTGCTGCAGGGCGCGATCGAGAACATCTCCCAGGGCATCAGCGTGGTCGACCAGTCGCTGCGTCTGGTGGCCTGGAACCGCCGCTACCTGGAACTGTTCGAGTACCCCGAGGGGCTGATCAGCATCGGCCGGCCGATCGCCGACATCATCCGCTACAACGCCGAGCGCGGCCTGTGCGGCAAGGGCGACCCGGACATCCACGTCGCCAAGCGCCTGTACTGGATGCGCCAGGGTACCGCACACACCTCCGAGCGCACCTTCCCCAACGGCCGGGTGATCGAACTGGTCGGCAACCCGATGCCCGGCGGCGGCTTCGTCATGTCGTTCACCGACATCACCGCCCACCGCCAGGCCGAGGACGCGCTCAAGGAGGCCAACGAGAGCCTCGAGCAGCGCGTCGCCGAGCGCACCCAGGAGCTGTCCGCGCTCAACGAGCAGCTGTCCGAGGCCAAGGCCCGCGCCGAGGTCGCCAACCAGTCGAAGACCCGTTTCCTCGCCGCGGTCAGCCACGACCTGATGCAGCCGCTCAACGCCGCGCGGCTGTTCTCCGCCGCGCTGTCCCACCAGGAAGCGCTGCCCGGCGAGGTGCGCGAACTGGTGCAGCACCTCGACTCCTCGCTGCGCTCGGCCGAGGACCTGATCGCCGACCTGCTGGACATCTCGCGCCTGGAGAGCGGCCGCTTCACTCCCGAGCGCAGCGCCTTCGCCCTCGACACCCTGTACGACGCCCTCGGCGTGGAATTCCGCGCCCTGGCCCAGGAACAGGGTATCGACCTGCGCATCCGCGCCAGCAAGCAGCGCATCGACAGCGATCCGAAGCTGCTGCGCCGGGTACTGCAGAACTTCCTGACCAACGCCTTCCGCTACGCCAAGGGCAAGGTGCTGCTCGGCGTGCGCCGCGACGGCCGCCACCTGCGCCTGGAGGTGTGGGACCACGGCCCCGGCATCCCGGCCGACAAGCTCAAGGTGATCTTCGAGGAGTTCAAGCGCCTCGACAGCCACCAGACCCGCGCCGAGAAGGGCCTTGGCCTGGGCCTGGCGATCGCCGACGGCTTCTGCCAGGTGCTCGAGCACCGCATCGAGGTGCGCTCCTGGGTCGGCAAGGGCAGCGTGTTCAGCGTGCGCGTGCCGCTGGCCCGCGGCCGCGCCGTGCCGCAGGCGCGGCCGGCGGCACCGGCCA
>NZ_SSTC01000058.1 GCF_004801855.1 Pseudomonas sp. A-1
TCGCTCTCCGCGAGGTCGGCACGCGCCGCGGCGCCGGCCATGGCGAGCTGCTGGCGGGCCAGCAGCACCAGGGCGAGCAGCAGCACCCCGGCGGCCAGCAGCAGCCAGCCCGCCGGGCCGGCCAGCGGGCGGCGGAAGTCGAGATCGAGGGGCCGCATCCGTTTGGTCTTCATCTCAGTTCACCGTCGCCGCCATGGCCCACAGGGGGTTGACCGCCTCGCCGGAGGGGCCGCGCGCCGGCGCGCCGAGCACCTGCGGCCGCACGCCGTGCACCCTGGCCGGCATCAGGTCCGGACGCCCCGGCGCATGCACGTAGATCGCCGTGGGCGTGCTGGCATCCAGCTCCTGCAGCTCGCTCTCCCGCTCCAGCAGCACGGCCAGCGCCGCATCGGCGTCGCTGCCGGCCACCGAGCGCACCGCCACCCAGCGCCCCTCGCGGGCCACCAGCAGGCAACTGCGCTCCGGCTCGGCCAGCAGGAACAGGAAGTCGTCGCCGGCCAGCGGGCGGCACAGGCGGTTGAAGGCGCTCATCAGGTAGGGCTGCACCGACGCCAGGCGCAGCCCGGCCCCCCTGGCCAGTGCCGCCAGCCGGTCGAGCAGGCCGCTGGCGACGGCCACCGCCAGGCGCGGCTGGCCGGCCGCCTCCGGCGACAGCTGCAGCGCCCAGCCGGCCGCATCGCTGCCGTAGATCTCCTCGAAGCGCAGGCGCGCATAGGCACAGAGTTCGGCAGGCGAGACGATGGCCTCGCTCCAGGGCACCAGGGTGAAGCGGGCGAAATGTTCGGACAGCACCACGCTGAGGCTGCCGCGCCGGCGCGGCTGGCCGGCCAGCAGGCGCTCCAGGGCGTCGGCCGGAGCGGCCCAGTCGCCGAGGTCGCGGCTGGCGTAGTCGGCGCTGCCCAGGTCGAGCAACTGGCCGGCACGGCGGCGCACCAGTTGCACCCGCGTGGCGCCGAGGACGGCGATATAGCGTTCAGGCGACAAAAGTGACACGGTTGATCTCCTCCAGTGAGGTCCGCCCTTCGCGCACCAGCTGCAGCGCCGACTCGCGCAGCAGACGCAGGCCGCGGCGGCGTGCCAGTTCCTTGACCTGGGTGATCGGCTGGCGCTCGATGATCATCTGCCGCAGCTCGTCGTCGAGCAGCAGCAGTTCGGCGATGGCGGTACGCCCGCGGTAGCCGGTGCCGCGGCAGCGGCCGCAGCCCGTGCCGTGCACGAAGCGGTAGTCGCCGACCCGCTCGGGATCGAGCCCGGAGGACAGCAGCAGCTCGCGGTCGGGCTGGTGCGGCTGGGCGCAACCGGGGCAGACCAGGCGGATCAGGCGCTGGGCGAGGATGCCGTTGAGGGCGGAGACGAAGCTGTAGGGATCGACCTCCATCTGCACGAAGCGGCCGATCACGTCGAACACGTTGTTGGCGTGGATGGTGGTGAACACCAGGTGGCCGGTGAGCGCCGACTGCACGGCGATCTGCGCGGTGTCCGGGTCGCGGATCTCGCCGACCATGATCTTGTCCGGGTCATGGCGCAGGATCGAGCGCAGGCCTCGGGCGAAGGTCAGGCCCTTCTTCTCGTTGACCGGGATCTGCAGCACCCCGGCCAGCTGGTACTCGACCGGATCCTCGATGGTGATGATCTTGTCGACGCCGTGGTTGATCTCGCTGATCAGCGCGTACAGCGTGGTGGTCTTGCCGCTGCCGGTGGGGCCGGTGACCAGCACCATGCCGTAGGGCTCGCCGGCCAGGCGGCGCAGGGTGCGCTTGGTGGGCTCGTCGAAGCCCAGCGCCTCGAGGCGCACGCCGCTGATCTGGTCGCTCAGGTCCTGCTTGTCGAGCACCCGCAGCACCGCATCCTCGCCGAAGATGCTCGGCATGATCGACACGCGGAAGTCGATCTGCCGGCCCTTGATGCCGACCTTGAAGCGGCCGTCCTGGGGCACGCGCTTCTCGGCGATGTCCAGCTCGGCCATCACCTTGATCCGCGAGATGACCTGCTCGGCCACTTCCGCGCCCGGCACCCGGCTGATGCCGTTGAGCACGCCGTCGATGCGGTACTTGATCACCAGCCCGTTGCCGGTGACGCCCAGGTGGATGTCGCTGGCGTGCATCTTCAGGGCGTCGTAGAGGGTCGAGTTGACCAGCTTGACCACCACGCTGGCGTCCTCGCTGATCTGCGCCAGCGACAGGGTCTCGACCGCCTCCACCTCGACGCTGCCTTCGGCCTCGCCGGCCAGCGACTCGACGGCGTGGAAGTCCTCCTCATGGCGGGCCAGGTAGCCGGCCAGGTCGGCCGGATGCACCAGGTACAGCGGTGCGCCGCGCAGCTGCTCGTCGATCCAGGCCAGGCGCTGGGCATCGAAGGGGTCGCTGAACACGCCGACCGTCTCGCCGTCGCGGCTGACCAGGGCGAACTCGCGCTTGAGCGCCTGGGCGAGGGAGACCCGGTCGAACAGCGGCGCGCAGGCGAACAGCGCATCGCCGGCCAGTACCGGATAGCACAGGGTCGCCCCCAGACGACGGATGAACTCCGCAGGCTCGCCCTCCAGCCCCTCCTCCAGCTCGTCCAGCACCCGCCGCCCGCTGGCCGCGGCCCGCTCGCGGGCGGCATGCAGCTGGACGGTCTCGATGCGCTCTGGATGGATCTCGGCGGAAACGTTCGGCGCAGGTGTAGTTATTGTTATCACTCGATCCATGGTGATGCTCTCCGACCCCGTCCGGCAGACTGAGTATAGTTGGCGTTGCAACTCCGCACGGCCGCGCGCCCCTCAGCGGCGGCCGACCGTCACCCCGAGCACCTGGGCAGCCAGATCGGCCAGCGCGAAGGGCTTGAACAGCACATGCGCGATACCGCGCCGACGCACCTCCTCGCTGACCCGATGCCCGGGATGGGCGGTGATCAGCACGCAGGGAGACAGGCAGCCACAGCGCCGCAGGCCATCGAGCACCTCGAAGCCGGTCATGTCCGGCAGGCTGTAGTCGAGCACCAGCACGTCCGGCGCGAAGCTGCAGCCAAGGCCTACGGCGCTGGCTCCATCGCTGGCCACCCGCACCTCGCCGCCCAGGGCGGACAGATAGATGTTCATGTTCTCCGCCAGGACCGACTCGTCCTCGACGACCAGAACCTTGACTGCCGCACTGGGTATGGAGAAGGCATCCACGGCTGGGACTCCGGATACGCTGGGGGCCGGGTGTCCGCAAGCTGCGCACACCTCCTGCGATGCCTGTGGCCAGCGGGCCGCTCGCCATCGCACGCTCGTCCATGCACGCTCCACGCCAGCGCCGAGGCGCCCGCAATGGACTCTCAAGTCATTGATCTGGAAAGGATTATTTTGAGCGCGAAGGACGTGGGGGAAATGCTTGGGGGCAACGCGGAGCGGGGCGCGGGCCATCCCCCATTTTCTCCGGCGGTTTTCCCCGAAAGTGGGGAAAACCGCCCCGGCCGCTACAGCGGCACCAGGCGCTCGATGCGGGCTCCGGCGCGCAGCCGCTCGAGCACGGCCTGGCGCGCCTCGGCGGTGCGCCGGGCGAGCAGCAACTGGCGGACCACGGCCAGCCGCCGGGCCTCGTCGCCGCCCTGCTCCGCGCCGGCAGCCTGCAGCTGGGTGCCGAGGGCCTGGTAGAAACTGCGCACTTCCTCGTCGCTGACCGTGACGACGGGCAGCAGGCGGTCGAGCACGCGGCTGGCGGCGATCTCGCGACGCAGGTAGGCGGCGTAGCCCGCCTCGTCGAAACCGGCCGCCTGCAGCCGGCGCTCGAAGGCGGCCGGGTTGGCGAAGCCTGCCGCCACCGCGGCACGGGCGCGCGCCACCTCCTCGTCGCCGACCTCGATGGACAGCCGCCGGGCTTCCTGCCAGAGCAGTTCCTTGTCGATCAGTTGCTCCAGCGCCTCGCGCTTGAGGCGCTTGTACACCGAAGGGTTGCGGATCTGCGCGACGCTGCGCTGCTGCTCGCGCAGGTAGTCCTCGAAGTGCCGCTCGAGGCGGAACTGGCTGATCTCGGCGCCATTGACCCGCGCCGCGCTGCCGTACTCCTGCGCCGACAGCTCGTAGCCCACCAGCAGGACCAGAAACAGCGCCATCAGCGCCTGGAAGAGTCCCTTGATCATGGCGTCTCCACCTTCAGGTAACGACCGGTGGGACGGAACAGCTTGCGCTGCAGATCCACCGTCACTATGTGCGCACCCGGCGCGCCGATGCGCCGGCCCGGCCCGAAGCCGAGTTCGGGCGTCACGCCGGTCTGGAAGGCGTGCAGGTTCTCCAGCGCGGTCAAGAGCTTCTCCCGGCTGGCGTCGCGCCCGGCGCGCTTGAGTCCCTCGACCAGCACCAGCGCGGCGCTGTAGGTGCTGACCTGCAGGGCCGCGTGCTGACCGTTCAGCCCGCCGCGCCGGCGCACCGCCTGCAGGGCCGCGCTGCCCGAGGGCGTCCAGTCGCCGGGCAGGAAGGGATAGGCGAGGAACAGCCGGCCGCTGAAGCGCGCCGGAATGCCCAGCGCCGAACCGGCCACCTGGTTCGACGAGGCGAACAGCAGCGGCGCCTGGCCGGCCTCATCCAGGGTCGTCGCCAGGGCGACGAAGGCCTCGGGCAGGCCGAGGAAGAACACCGCCGCAAGCTCGCCGGCCAGCGGCCTGTCGAGGCTGGCCGGCGCGCCGCCGTAGCGCATCAGCCCCACCTTGCGCCAGCCGCGCTGCTGCAGGTGCCCGGCCAGCATCTCGGCCAGCTCCCGGTGGCGCGGCTCGTCCGGATAGGCGATCAGCGTCTGCCCATCGCCCATCCCCAGCTGGTCGTCGGCGTAGGCGGCCAGGGCAAACAGCTGCTCGCGCAGCCCCGGCAGAGGCTCGAAGACGAAACGGCTGTCGGCGCCATCGGCGAACTGCACCAGCGGACCGATCAGCGGCATCCCGGCCGGCGCCAGCAGCTCGCCGTAGTGGCCCTCGAGCACCGGCGCCAGTGGCGCGACCAGGGCGAACACGTCGTGCCTTTCGATCAGTTCGCGCAGGGCCGCCTCCGCGCTGGAGCGGTCGGCGCCGGGGTCGGCGATCACCAGCTCCAGCCGCCGGCCGTGGACCCCGCCGGTCTCGTTGATGCCGCCGATCGCCCCGCGCAGCACCGCCTCCACGGTCCGGCCCAGGCTCGCCAGCGGCCCCCTGGCCGGCAGCAGCGTACCTATGCGCACCACGTCCTCGTGCAGGCCGGGGTCGCGATCCTCCTCGATGCGCTTGATGTAGGCGGTGAGGTTGGCCATGTCGCGCTGCGACATGACGAAACGCGGCATGGCCGGGTCGAGGCGGTTGCCGGCCGGGTCCCGCCCCTCGACCAGCGCCCGGGCGAAGGCGGCCTCGTCGTAGGCCGGGTGCCGGCGCCCGCTGGGCAGCACCTGGCCGTAGGGCGCGCTCAGCCGCCGCCAGGTGATGTCCGGCGGCCGCACGCCGCCCTCGCGCCGGCCGCGGCCGTCGCTGCCATGGCAACTGGCGCAGGGCACCACCGCCGCCGGCATCGAGGTGCCGGCGGCGCCGATGCGCGCGTGGATGAGCGCATCGGCCGAGGCGCTGGTGCCGTGCAGGTAGATCTGCCGGCCGGCCGCCTCCTCGGGCGTCAGCTGCAGAGCCACGGCCATGCCGGCCCAGCCCAGCAGCACGCCCAACAGCAACGCCCGGATAGCACCCATGCCCGTTCCTCCCTGTCGCTCCTCCACTCGGCGGTCTGTTGCGCCCCAGCCCCCGTCCGCGCGTCAGCGCCCCGCCACCGGCAGGGTCAGCAGTTGCAGGCGCTGGGCGATGGCCTGCGGCGGCGCATCCGGACGGATCTTGCTCCAGCGCTTGTTGGCCACGTCGCCGGCGATCAGCAGCGTGGAATGCTCCTCGGGGCTGCGCGACAGCTGGCCGAGCCGGCCCAGCACCACGTCCATCTGCTCCTTGCTGCCGGTGAGGAAGATCCAGTTGGGATCGTCAGCGCCCTGCTTGCGCGCATAGGCCTTGAGCGCCTGCGGCGAATCGTTCTGCGGGTCGCTGGTCAGCGAGATGAAATGCACCCGCCCGGCATCCTCGCCCAGGGCCTCGCGCACCTCGCGCAGCTTGCGGGTGATCAGCGGACAGGCGTCCTCGCAGCTGGTGAAGATGACGTTGAGCAGCACCACCCGCCCCTGCAGCACATCGCTGTAGAAGCGCACCTGGCGGCCATCCTGGTCGAGCAGCTGGGTATCGGTGAAATAGCTGCGCGCATCCAGGGTGCCGCCGCCCTTCACCTCCTGCGCCACCGGGCCGGCGGCGGGCGGCGCCTGGTGGCCGGCGTGCTCCTCGTGGGCCTGCAGCAGGCCAGAGCCCAGGCAGGCGGCCAGCGCCAGGGCGATCCGGCGGCGCCGGCTCATGGCCGCTCTCCCTTGACCATGAAGCTCTGGTGCCCCTCATGCCCCTCGTGGTCCTGCCGCTGGGCGCTCAGCTCCTCGACCTTGGCCAGCAGCACCGCCGGATCGGTGAAGCCGTAGAAGCGCGTCCACTGCCCGCTGCGCGCGTCGCCGACCAGGATCACCGGCGTGTGGTTCTCGAAGTCGGCGCTCCAGGTGCCCAGCCCCTTGAGGGTGTCGTTGACCGCCGGCACCGGGCCGGTCAGCCAGGTCCAGCCCGGCCCGGCCTTGTAGAGGCTGGCGTACTCGCGCAGGCGCGCCGGCGTGTCGCGCAGCGGGTCGACGCTGATCGACACCAGCTGCACCTCGCGCCCGGCCCGCTCGCCCAGCTGCATCTGGACCTTCTGCATGATCGCCGACACCACCGGGCAGACCGTGGTGCAGCTGGTGTAGACGAAGCCCATCACCACGATGCGGTCGTCCACCACCTCGTCCCCGAGGCGTACCTGGCGCTCGTGCTGGTCGGTCAGCAGCACGTCGGCGAAGCGCACCCGGGTGTCTTCCGGCGGCGTCGGCGCGGCGGCATGGCGGGCATGCCCCGCGTGGCCCTGATGCCCGGCATGTTCTTCCGGCGAGTGGGCCTGGGCCGGCGCGGCGGCGAGGCCGAGGCTGCACAGGGCGATGGCCAGGGCCAGTTGCAGTCGTTGGAGTCTGTGCATGTTGTTGTTCTCCGCTGTACCCGGGCGGCTGCCGCCCGGGATCATGGTTGCGTCCCGGTGGCCCTGGTGGCGCGCAGGCTGACGTAGGGCTGGTCGCCGTACTTCATCCCCAGCGAGTCCGAGCCCACGTGCAGGTACCAGGCCCCGACCTCCGGCACGTCCACCGTGACCTCGTAGACGCCCTCGCCGACCTCGCTGGCCGCCACCTCGCGCGGGCGCGAGGCCGGGGCGAGGAAGTAGCGCACGCGCAGATCCTGTATCCCGGTCCGCGGCTGGCTGGGGCTGCCCTGGACGACGCGGAAGCGCGCCTTCACCTGCGAGCCGGCGCGGACTGTCGGGCTGTCGAGGAGGAACTCCACCCGCGGCGCGCCCAACTGGCGCTGCAGCTCGGGGTTGGCCTCCACCTCGGTGGCGAAGCAGTGGGTGATCTGCGGCTGGTTGAGCAGGAAGGCGACGTCGAAGCGGCCGGCCGCCGGCAGCTGGACCCGCGCGCCGAACACGCCGGGCTCCAGCTCGCGCAGGCTGCGATCGACTACCGTGGCCGCCCGCGAGGTATGCCCGCGGTTGAGGTAGCCGGACATCGGCGCGTTCATGCCCTCCATGTAGAAATAGGTGGTGTTGTCCACCGGGTTGACCACGAACACCGCGGCATCGTCGCGCGCCGCGGCGATGCCCGAGGCCAGCGGCAGGTCGCCGGCCAGCTTGGGCGCGGCCGGACCGGCGTCGAAGCCCAGCACGCCGGGCTGGCGGTCCTTGCCCAGCGAGGCGAGGTCGACCATGGTCACCTTCGGCGAGGCCAGCCCGCGGATGTAGGCGAAGCCGCGGGTGAAGGCGATCTGCCAGGGCTCGGCGGCGACCTCCAGGGTGTGCAGGATCTCGTCGCTGGCGGCGTCGAACACCGTGGCGGTGTTCTCCAGGGTGTTGAGGACGAAGCCGTAGCGGCCGTCCGGGGTGAAGCGCAGCGGGCCGATGCCCTGCTTCGCCTGGATGGTCTTGCGCAGCTTCAGGCTGCCGGCGTCGATCACGCTGATGGTGCCGGCCTTGCCGTCGGCCACGTAGACGGCCCCGGACAGCGGCGAGAAGGCCACCGCCAGCGGCATGGGGCCGGTGCGGATCTCGCGCACCGTCTTCAGGCTGGCCACGTCGAACACCGTCAGGGTGCCGGCATCGCGGCTGCCGACGAAGGCATGGCGCGAGGCGGCGTCGAAGGCGATCTCGTGGTGGCCCTTGCCGGTGGCGGCGCTCAGCACCGGCTTGAGGGTCTGGGTGTCGATCACCGTCACCCCGCTGTCGCCCTCGCGGCGCGCGTTGTTGCCGACCCACAGGTAGCGGCCGTCGGGCTGCAGGGCGAGGCGCACCGGGTCGTGGCCGGCCTTGAGGTTGTCGATCACCTTGAAGCTCTCGGTATCGACCACCGCCACCTCGCCGGCATCCGGCATGGACACGAACAGGCGCTTGCCGTCGGCGCTGGCGACCCAGTCCATGGGCGCGCGCCTGAGCTGGATGCGCCCGAGCGTGCTGGTGATGCCGCCCACCGAGGTCTGCGGGTCGATCACCGAGATGCTGGGGTCCTTGTTGAGGATCAGCAGGTAATAGCTGTTGAGGTCGAGCATCGGGCGCATGCCCGGCGTGCCCTTGAGGAACAGGCCGACCTTGGCCCGGCACGACATCGCCTCGCGCTTGTCCCCGGCGACGGCGGCCAGGTCCAGCCAGGCGCCCGGCGTCTGGCCGGTCAGCGGCTGCCCGCTGTTGGCATCGGTCAGCCGGAAGCGGATGTCGGCGAACCCACCTTCGAGCAGCCGGGCGGTATCGACCGGCCTGGCCTCGAACTCGATCGCCACGCCGTTGCGCACCAGGCGGTTGGGATTGCCAGGTTGCGCCGCCGCGCCGGCGCCGGGCTCGGCAGCCAGGCTGGCGGAGGCCGCCAGGCCGAGTGCGGAAAACAGCAAGAGAACGCCAAATCCATTTCTGCCTACGGGTTTCACGATCGTCGCCCCCATTCGCTCCTGCAAGCGGCCGGCCTGGCTGACAGCTCCAGGCCGGCCGAACGCACCGTGTTGTTGTTATGCGTTATGCGGTCAGCGCCTCCGGGGGGGGGTAGTGGTGGTCGTCGTGGCGCTCTGCTGGTTGATTACCCGCAGCAGCCCCCACATCCCGCCGGTATTGCCGAACACCGCGTAGTCCCGGTACAGGTAGTCCCCCGGTATTGCGTTCATCCCCCCTGCGCTCGGATACACGAAGTTGAAGTGCGCGGCCGGCAGCACGCTTTCCTGGGTGCCGCTCCAGCGCGACAGCGGGTTGTTGCCGATGCGCACCGAACCGATGCCCGCATACTTCAGAGGGTAGCCACTGGCGTCGTTTTTTTCCGACTGATACGGCTCCTGCGGATGAATATGCCCATCCAGCTGCCAGGTCGCCCCGCGACTGCCGCCCGCCGGCATGGTCACGTGGGTGCGGAACGGCTGGCCGGGCGTCACCGTCAGGATCGGCGTGACCGGGTCGCCGCCCACCAGGGCGTTGCTGTAGGCCATGTGGGCATTGGGGATGTCGCCCCAGCCGGTATGCCCGAAGGGCGCGTCGGGAGCCTTGGCGAAGCGGTACCACAGGGGTTCGCTCTTGTAGTTGACCGCCATGGCCGAGTTGTCCTTCGGATCGTTGGGCACGCCTATGCCTTCGGTCGACATGCTCTCCACCGGCCGCCCGTTGGCCCAGCGCATGTTCAGCCCCTTCTGCCAGATCAGCGAGAAGTCGCGGAACGTCGTCTGCCCCGGCGCCTGCACCGTGGCGGCGGCACGCATGCCGGGGTCCTCGGTCCAGGTGGAGCCGACCGGCAGGATCGACATGGCGCCGGACAGGCCCTTCTGCGCCTGCTTGATCGGGTCCGCCGGCAGCAGGTTCAGGCCGCCGAACTCGATGGGCGTGGCGTTGATGTTGTCGACGTTGCGCACCACCTGCGACACCGGCTTGCCTTCGCGCTCCAGGTGCCCGGCGTAGAACTGGTAGCTGCGGGTCGGCCAGGCGCTCTGGCCGGCGGCGCGCGGCGGCACCGTCTGCACCGGGTTGATGCCGACGTTGACGCCGTCCGACCTGGTGATGTCGTACGACAGCAACTGGGCATGGAAGCCGGCATGGCTGGACGGGCGCATCAGGTTGTTGTTGAAGGTCGTCGAGCCTTGCGGGCCGTTGCGGTCGCGCTTCACCACGCCCTGCATGATGGCGTAGGTCGGCAGGTCCGGCATGGCTTCCGGCAGACGGTTCTCCAGGGTCACGGTGATGCAGTCGCCGGCCGCGGCACGCAAGACCAGCGGCTCGACCGGGACGCCGGCCTTGAGCTTGCCGGTGGCCGGATCGAGGTCGTCCTTGCGCACGTAGAGCACCGCGGTCGGGTCGTGCAGCGGGCCGCTCTGGCCGCCGACGGTGGTCACCTGGCCGGTCTCGTCGTCCACCACGCTGACCTGCGGGATGCTCACCCGCCGCGGGTTGAACACCAGGGTGCCGCCGTTGGCCTTGAGCGGGCCGCCGACATGGTCGGCCGCGCCCTGCGGATCGCCGATGGTCAGCCCCAGCGGGTTGTCGAGGATGTCGTTGGCCAGGGCCACCACCACCTCGATGTTGCGCTTGGGTGTCGGCCGGGTACCGCTGCCGGTCGGGTTGGGGCTGTAGCGCGGGCACACGCCGTCGAAGGCCACGGTATTGCGCGCGGCCACCGGACGCGGGTTGTTCGGCAGGGCGAACAGGTCGTTGCGGCTGGTCGAGTAGTTGCGCATCACCCCCCACATGCCGCTCCAGTAGCCCTCCAGGGAGGCGTCCATGGAGTACAGATAGTCGCCGGTCTCGGCGGCGGCGCTGGACATCATCGCCACCGGGGCGACGAAGCCCATCTGCTCGGAGATGCCGACCATCTGCGAGGCTTTCCAGCCCGAGTTGGAGCTGTTGCCGTAGCCGGTGCCGTTCTGCAGCCACTTGACGCCGTGGATGGTGACGTTGTGCTCCTCCTCGTGGCCGCCGGCGTGCATGCGTACCCGCACGTTGTCGCCGGTGTAGGTGCGCAGCAGCGGCGTGAAGGGGTCGCCCGGCTGGTCGCCGGCCGCGTTGATGTGCGGCGGGAAGGTGGTGGTGCCACCGGTCGGCCCGACCGCCTGGGTGACCGCGCTGGGCGCCAGGTTGAGCGCCGCGATGGCCCGGTCGGTACGGCTCTGCAGGGCATAGGCCAGGTCGCCGGCCAGGCCGGCCGCCTGCATGCCCGGCTTGCCGTCGGGCGCGATGCGCTGCGGGTCGAAGATCCGCAGGCCCACCGGCTCATGCCGGTAGTTGACCACGAAGATCCCCGGGTCGTCGGCCGAGATGGCCTGCGGGCACGGACGGGCCGGGCAGCCGATCACCTGGCCGCCGGCCACTTCCACCATCGACTCCAGCAGCCGGGCGGAGTTCTTGCGCATCGGCGGGTTGACCGCGTAGCGGAAGCTGTTGGCGGTCGCCGGGTAGGCCGTCGGGTTGGGCACCCCGTCCGGGCCGGCGCCGACATACACGCCCGCCTCGTAGGCATGCTGGAAGTCGCTGTACTCCATGAAGAACTCGCGGAAGCTGTCGTTCTTGCCGTCGCCCTCCAGGTCGCCGGTGGCGATCACCGCCTGCCAGGAGGTCGGGCCGCCATCCTGGCGGGTGTACAGCGGCGTGCCGGTCTCGGCATGGAACCACTGCGAGCCGGCCGGCTCGGTCAGCACGGTGGCGTAGAGGCCGACCTGCTGGTGGGTGGACGGGCCGAAGTGGTCGTGGGTGAAGATGTTGCCCAGGCCCCGGTCGACGTTCCAGCGGTTGACCACCGGGTCGGCGAACCAGCGCTGCATGGTGGTGCGGGCGCCCAGCCAGTCGGCCCGGTTGTAGCGGCCGAAGTACGGGTGCTGCTTGGCCACCGGGCAGTCCGCGGTGCCTTCGCGGGGGTCGTTGGCCGTGCAGTGGTTGTACTCGCGGATGGCGTGGATGCGTTCGACCACGGCGACCGGCGAGAGCACGCCGTCCTCATAGTTCCAGCCGTTGCCGGAGCCGTCGGCGGAGGTCAGGTCCCACTTGGGCAGGTGGATGTGCTGGCCGATGACGTCGGTCGGCGTGCGCACCTGGTAGTCGTCCAGCTCGTAGAAGGCCGGCACCAGGTTGGTGTGGTGGTACATGGTGCAGTCGAAGGTGTTCATCCGCATCACCAGCGGCTCCGGCGGCTTCTGCTTGTCGATCACCGGGACCGCGTCCTCCCACAGGGTGAGGATGCGCGCCTGCGGGAAGTGGTAGCCGACCTTGTTGAACACCGCGTCGAACTGGATGTTGGCTGCCTTGTAGACCCGCGGTCGGTCCGCGGTGAAGGTCGAGGAGCCGGTGAACGACAGGCCGCTGCCGCCGAAGAACTGCCCGGCTCCCGCCGAGGAGGTCAGGCGCACGCCGCGGTCGTCCATGCACGGCTCGAAGAACGGCGCCCCGCCCACCGGCAGCGCGCCGTTGGTGCGGAAGTTCTTCGCCACCACGCTGCGATCGGGCATCACCGCGAAGCTGGGATGCTCGGGCTTGGCGTGGAAGGCCATGGCGGCCTGCTCGACCTCGGTGCCCTCTTCGGGGAAGTAGATCGGCTTGGCCTTCTCGATGATCTTGGAGAAGTCCAGGGCGCTGGTGGTCACCTCGGCTTCGCCGCCGGCCGACCAGCCGTCCAGCGAGTGCCGCGGCAGGCCGCCGTCCCAGCCGCCGGCCTGCGTCGGGTCGAGGTTGGCCCACAGGGCCTTGCCGCTGTCCCTGAGCGCCTGGGCCTTGGCCGGATCGAGCATGTCCAGCGGCGGGGTCGGCGGACGCTGGCCGACGCTGCTTTCCATGCCGCCGATCCAGAACGGGTAACCCGGATTCTTCAGGGTGCCGTCGGCGTTGCGGTTGGTCTCGCTGCGGTCGACCCTGGCCAGCGAACCGACGATCCGCCCGTCGTCATCCTCGCCGCCCTGGGCGATCTTCGGCACCACGGTGACCTTGCCCGGCATCGGCGGCAGCGCCTTGCCGGGCAGCGGCACGATGGCCGGGATCGGTGTGCCGGCGACGATCTCGCCGTCCGGCAGCGCGCGGGCGCCGGGCGCCGGCAGGCCGCTGCGCAGGGCGAACGGCTGCTCGTGGAAGCCGTCGTCGCCCTCCTCGGACACCGCCAGGCGGGTGCCCTCCTCGAACACGTCATGGACCCGCCACATGTTCCACATGCCCTGGGCGAAGTGCGGGTAGAAGTGGCAGTGGTAGATGGCGTCGCCGGCGGTGCGGTTGCGGTTGCCCGAGCCGCCGTAGGCGATCTCGTAGGTGTAGCCCGCACCCGGGCCGATGCCCTGGGCGTCCATGTAGTCGGAGTTGTCGTCGTTGGGGTTGTACAGCCACTGGTGGCCGTGCAGGTGGAAGACGTGCTGCTCGTGGCCCACATGGGTGTTGCGGATCTTCACGAAGTCGCCGGTATAGCTGTGGTTCACGTTCGACGGCTCGGACGGGTACAGGGCCATGGAGGCCTTGATCCCGGTCGCCTCCGGCGGCGGCACCTGCCCCGGCGCCAGGCCTTCCAGGCCGACGTTGGCCGGCACGTCCACCAGCATGGCGGCGTCGCCGACCGTGTGCGCACTGAGGAAGAACTCCTCGTAGGCACAGGACAGGCAGTCGTGCATCGGCCCGACGCCCAGGCGGTTGGCGATCACCTCCGCGCCCACGCCGTTGGCCCCGTAGTTGATCATGAAGGCGTCGCGCACCGGCTGCAGCACGTGCGCGAACACCGGGTCGCGCCAGTAGCCGGGGAAGGCCTGGGCCGCGACGGCCTCGTCCTGGAAGCTGGCGGAGAAGTCGCGGAACGCCTCCAGGCGGTTGGGCAGCGCCGGGTTGCGCTGGCCCACGCGCTCCAGCGGGTAGGTGCTGGCCGGGAAGCTGCCGTCGGCGTTGGGGCCCATGACGATCGCGTCGGTCTCGCTGGAGACGATCTGGCTGCCGTCGACCATGGCGACGATCGGTGCCCCAGCCTTGCCCTCGCTGATCCACGGTTCGCGCATCGGGTAGCGCGCCTCGTAGTCGATGATCGGCTGGCCGGCCTGGGTACGGCCGGTGGTGGCCAGGCGCATCTCCTCCTCGGTCAGGGTGTTGCGATAGGTCTTGCCGCCCTTGGGCACCACCACGATCTGGCCGAACAGGCCGTTGGAGATGTTGCCGGCGGTGCCCTCGCCACCGAAGGTCGCGCCGTCGCTGATGGCGACGAACACCCCTTCCTTCTCGGCGTACAGCTTGTAGCTGCGGCTGGCGCCGGGCGCCAGCAGGAAGTTGCCGTTCTTGCCGGTGTTGGCGGAAATGTCGGCGATGGAGTTGACCGCCTGCATGCCGGTGACCTTGAAGCCGATGTGGCGGTCGGTCACCTGGTCGTCGATCTGCAGCTCAGGCACCACCTCGCCCTTGCGCGGGTTGGCCCGGGTGGCCAGCAGGTTCTGCAGGTTGACGGTCAGGCAGTCGCCCTCGGCGACCCGCAGCACCAGCGGCTTGGGCCGCTTGTCCGGGCGCAGCAGGACCCGCCCCGGCAGCGCGCGGCCGCCCTTGTGCAGCGGCCTGTCGTCCTCGTCGATCACGTCGCGGCGCAGCGCGAACATCATGCCGTTGACGTTCTGCGCGCCGAGGCGGTTGAACATCAGCGGCTGGTCGATCGCCACCACGTCGGCCACCAGATTGCGCTGGCAACTGATGGCCGCCTGGACGGAGCCGGCCATCGCCAGCAGGACGCCACCGAGCAGCAGCGCCGCATAACCTGCCCGATGCCCGGGCCTGCGCCCCGGACTGCCACCCGGCGATTGTTCGAAAGAGTCGTTGGTGTTCATTGCTCTGCCTCCGCTCACCCTGGGCACGGGACAAATGCCTCGTCACCGCACGCGATAACAGCCAGTTGAGATACGGCAAGAGCCGTGCCAGCGCGCCGGCCCGCGATTTGTCGAAGGTTGCGGTGATGGCAGGATGAAATCGGGGAAATTGCCCCACCCGATCCCCCACTGTTTCCCCCAATGGCGGGGCAAATCGCAGGGGGCGGGACAGGGGCAGCCGCGCGGGCGTCTAGCGCCCGCTCGCCTGCAGCCGGTTGAAGTGCTCGATGACCCTGGGCACGTAGCTGCGGGTCTCGGCATAGGGAGGAATGGTGCGGCCGCGGCTGAGCACCGCGCCGGGACCGGCGTTGTAGGCGGCCAGGGCGAGCTGCAGGTCGTTGTCGAACATCGCCAGCAGCCGCTTGAGATAGCGCGCCCCGCCGCGGATGTTGGCGGCCGGGTCCCAGGGGTCGGCCACCCCCAGCTCGCGGGCGGTGTCCGGCATCAGCTGCATCAGGCCGATGGCGCCGCGCCCGGAAATCGCCCGCGGATCGTAGTTCGACTCGGTACGGATCACCGCATGCAGCAGGGCCTCCGGCAACTCGTGCTCGGCCGCCGCCGCCGCGACCTGCGCGGCGTAGGGCAGCTTGCCGGACAGGGCCTGAGCCTGCGACGAGCGGGCGGCGGCGACCGGCCTGGCCCTGGCCGGCGGCGGCTTCGGCGTGCTGCGGATGCGCACGTAGTTGTGCCCGCGCCGGTAGACGTTGGTGAGGATCACCGTGCCGTCCGCCGACACCCCCCGGTAGATGTCCGCCCGCACCGGCAGCGCCGCAAGGGCAGCCAGGATGCCCAGACAGATCCACGTCAGTCGCCGCATGTTCGTCGCGCCTCCTGCCTGTTCCGATCCGGAGGAAAACCCTCTCGGCGAAGCAAGCGGCATGCCGGCCTCCCGTGATGCGGGTCGCGTTTGACGCTCCTCCGATCCTGACCTTAGCTGACAGCTAATCGCCGCACAGGGAGATCGGAGCGATGAACACTCGCCTGCATGTTCAACGGCACGGACGCGGCTTCACGCTGCTCGAACTGCTGGTCGTCCTGGTGGTGCTGGGCCTGCTGGCCGGCATCGTGGGGCCGAAATACTTCTCCCAGCTGGGCAAGTCGGAGGCGAAGGTGGCCCGGGCGCAGATCGAGGGCCTGGCCAAGGCGCTCGACCTGTATCGCCTCGACGTCGGCCGCTACCCGACCTCCGAGCAGGGCCTGATGGCGCTGGTCGCCCGCCCGAGCGACGAGCCCAAGTGGGATGGCCCCTACCTGCAGAAGGGCGTGCCCCTCGACCCCTGGAGCCGCGAGTACCTGTACCGCTCGCCGGGGGAGAACGGCGAATACGACCTGCTGTCGATGGGCAAGGATGGCCAGCCCGGCGGCGACGGGGAAAACGCCGAAATCGCCAACTGGCAGTGAGCGGGGCCGAACGCCATGCGCTTTCAGGTCAAGGGAGTGGACAAGCAGTCGGCGGTGGTGTCGCTGCGGCTGGATGCGCCGAGCGCCGGCGACGCCCGCCGCCTCGCCGAGCATCAGGGCCTGCGCGTGCTGACCCTGCGCGCCGAGCGGCGCTGGGCGGCGCTGCCCTGGCGCTCGCGCGAGGGCTTCCCGCTGGTGCTGTTCAGCCAGGAGCTGACCACCCTGCTGGGCGCCGGCCTGGCGCTGATCGACGCCCTCGAGAGCCTGGCCGAGAAGGAAGCCGACCCGCAGGCGCGCAAGGTGCTGTCCGACGTCGTGCGCCTGCTCTACGAGGGCAAGTCGTTCTCCCAGGCGCTCGGCCAGTTTCCCGAGGTGTTCCCGGCGCTCTACGTGGCGCTGGTGCAGTCCAGCGAGAAGACCGGCGCGGTGGGCGACGCACTGGGCCGCTACGTGGCCTACCGCAAGCGGCTGGACGAGGTGCGCCAGAAGATCGTCAGCGCCGCGGTCTATCCGGCGCTGCTGTTCGTGGTCGGCTGCGGCGTGCTGCTGTTCCTGATCGGCTACGTGGTGCCGCGCTTCAGCCTGGTGTTCGAGGGCGTCGGCGCCGAACTGCCGTGGCTGTCGCGCGTGCTGCTGACGGTCGGGCAATTCCTGCATGCCCACCAGGCCGCGGTGTTCGGCGGCCTGGCGCTGGGCCTGCTGGGCGCCGCCCTGCTGCTGCGCCAGGGCGCCGTGCGCCGCGCCCTCGGCCGGCTGATCGAGCGGGTGCCGACCATCCATGAGCGCCTGTTCATCTACGAACTGGCGCGCTTCTACCGCTCGCTGGGCATCCTGCTGCAGGGCGGCATCCCGATCCTCGGCGCCATCGCCATGGTCCGCGGCCTGCTCGGGGTGAACAGCCGTGCGCGCCTCGACCGCGCCGCCGAGCGCATCCGCGAAGGCCACTCGCTGTCCCAGGCGCTGGAGGAAAACCAGCTCGCCACCCCGGTCTCCCTGCGCATGCTGCGCGCCGGCGAACAGTCCGGCAATCTCGGCGCGATGATGGAACGCACCGCCGATTTCTACGATGAGGAAACCGGCCGCTGGGTCGAGTGGTTCGTGCGTCTCTTCGAGCCGCTGCTGATGGTGTTCATCGGCCTGATCATCGGCGTCATCGTGATCCTGATGTACATCCCGATCTTCGAACTGGCCTCCAGCATCCAGTAGGTCGCACCCCCTTCCCTCACGGTTACCCAAGGTTCCACCGCCCGCTTGTGCAGGCGGTGGAACCTGTCGTTCGTCATGGCGCACCGCAGGCCTCCCGGCATTGCGCAGCTCGCCCCCCACTCCCCACCGGAAATCCCCCACTTGTGGGGACTGACCCCCACTTTCCGGGCCTTGCCGCGCCGCCACAAATCTTCCGCAAGCCATTGTTCTGCAATGAATTTTCCGATCTCGCCGGGGCCTGCGAACGGTGGTACGGATATTGCCATTCATGCTTAGCAGCAAATCCGTGACGCAAGCACGGCACAACCCGAGACGACGTCCACCTGCAAGAAAGGGCAAAATCATGCACAAACCATCATCGAAAATGGCGGCCTTGCTCGGACTCGGGCTACTGGCCGGCTCTGTCCAGGCGGCGCTGAATGCCGTGGATCCCGGTCCCTATACCGCGGCTACCGCCGGCTATCCAGCCTGGTTCCAGGACACCCACGGTCGGGCTCTGGACCTGTGCCTGTCCAAGGCGGTCAGCTCCCGCGTGGCAGGAACACCGGATGCGCCCAGCTACATGTGCTCGCTGCTCCCGGAGCCGGGGCTCGATCTCAGCCAGCCATTGGTACTGCCGGGCAACTTCCCCGGCGAAACCTTCTGGTTCACCGGCGACGCCTTCATCCAGGACGCCGCCACCGGTATCGACCTCGGCTACATCTCGGCCCTGGAAGCCGCATTCGCGGCCGAAGAGCCCATCGACGGCGATCAGGTCGGCTTCGCGCGCATCCGCATCCGCGTGGATGTGCCGGTGGCCGGCACCTACATCGTCACCCACCCCTACGGGGTCGAGGTGTTCAACGTCGACGCCCCCGGCACCCGCGCCATCAACATGACCCGCGACATCGGCATCGGCGCTCCAGGCGTGTTCACCGGCGCCCTGAAGGGCGACATCGGCCCCTTCCTGCGCAGCGTCAACGGCCCCTACACCGAGACCAACCCGGACACCGGCGCCAGCGAAACCTTCATCGGCGACCCCAACCTGGAAGAGGAGGTCACCGGCAGCCCGTTCGGCACCAACTACGTACGCATCCAGGGCCCGAACGGCATCGACCTGCGCACCAACCTGTTCGCCGTCTCCGGCAAGCTGTCCAGCGTGCAGCTGCCGACCCCGCTGCTGGTCAACCGCAGCACCTATGCCCGCAGCGGCAGCGTGGTGCAGCAGGACGTGTTCGTCCAGGCGCCGCCGCCGCCCGGCAAGGCCAGCTTCGTCGACACCGCCGGCGCCCCCGCGGTGGAGATGAGCGAAGCCACCGCCACCGGCAACTGGTACGGCCAGTCGACCAGCACCCCGACCCCCGGCGCCAACGTCAGCATCACCGCCGACAACAGTGTGGCCATCGCCACCAGCACGCCGACCACCAGGGTTTCGCCGCTGGTCGACCACGTGTCCATCAGCCGCGCCGAGTACAGCCTGTCGTCCGGCCAGTTGGTCATCGAGGCCCGCTCCAGCGACGAAACCGTCCTGCCTTCCCTCAACGCAACGGCCACCAGCAGCGGCGCAGCCATCGGCGCCCTGGGTGGCGCGGGGGTGGTCAAGTCGCTGTCGGCCAGCATCTCGCCGATCCCGCCGGCCAAGGTCACCGTGACCTCGGCCAGCGGCGGCAGCGACACCGAAGAAGTGGTCATTCTCCCCTGAGGCAGCAACACCCGAGACAAGCTCACTCGAATTCGAGCCTGGAGGCATCATGAACAAGCAGCTAGGAATAGCAGTGACCGCTCTGGGGCTGTTCGCCTTGACCGGCACTGCGCAAGCGGTACTCAAGGCCGTCGACCCCGGCCCCTACACGGGGGCGACCGGCGGATTTCCCCTCTGGTACCAGGACAACAACGATCTCCAGCTGGAACTGTGCCGCTCCAAGGCGGTGCTCGGCGGTCCCGGCAACTACCTGTGCACGCTGATCCCCGAACCGGGCGTGTTCGACGACACCCAGCCGCTGATCTTCCCGGCCAACTGGCCGTCAGAACTGTTCTGGTTCCTGGCCGAGACCACCATTCCTGCCGGCGCCGTCGCCGGCTACTCGCTGGATGCCTACGTCGCCGGCATCGAGGCAGCCTTCGGCCAGGAACTGCCGCAGGAAGGCGACCAGGTGAGCTTCAGCCGCATCCGCATCCGCGCCTCGGTGCCGGTGGCCGGCACCTACACCATCACCCACCCGTATGGCGTGGACACCGTGGTGGTGACCACCCCCGGTCGGCGGGCGATCAACATGACCCGCGACATCGGCATCGGCGCTCCGGGCGTGTTCACCGGCGCCATGACCGGCGATGTCGGCCCCTTCCTGACCCGGGTCGGCGGGCCGATCACCGCCACCAACCCGGAAACCGGCGAGACCGAAACCTTCATCGGCAACCCCAACCTGCCGGAGCAGGTGACCGGCGGCCTGAACGGCGTCAACTTCGTGCGCATCCAGGGCCCGGCGGGCACGCTGCAGACCAACCTGTTCACCCTGTCGGGCAAGGTCGCCGACACGCGGGCGCCGACCCAGGTGGAGGTCGAGCGCAGCACCTACAACCGCACCAGCGCCGGCACCCGCATCTCGGTGTTCGCCAAGACCCCGCCGGCCAACGCCAGCACCAACGTCTGCTACCGCGAAACCCTGGCGCTGGTCCCCGGCACCACCCCCTCGCCGTGCCTGTTCAACCTGACCAGCAACAACAACGGCTACTTCTTCGCCAACAACCCGCCGCAGCAGGCGCTGCCGCCCTTCCTGGTGGTCACCGCGACCGCCCCTAACGGCACGACCCGGCCGACCGCGCTGTCGAGCCGGCTCACCGACGTGGTGAAGATCGGCACCGCCCGCTTCTCCTGGGCCAACCGCACCCTGACCATCGAGGCCAGATCGAGCGACGAAGTGGTGGTGCCGGACATGGCCGCGGACGGCTACGGCCGCCTGAGCAAGTCGGGAACCCTGCAGACCCTGACCGTGACCAACCTCGAGCAGCCGCCGGCCAGCGTCACCGTGAAGTCGGCGGCCGGCGGCTCGGACACCGAAATGGTGACGGTGGTCGGCAGCGCTCCGGTGGTCGGCGCCAACCAGCTGCCGCTGGCCGTGGCCGACTCGGCCTCCACCACCGCCGGGGTGCCGGTGACCATCAACCCGCTGGCCAACGACAGCGATCCCGACAACGACACGCCGCTCACCTTGATCGACCTTTCGGCCCTGGCGCCGGCCCCGGCGCGCGGCAGCATCACGCGCAGCGGCAACTCGGTGGTCTACACCCCGCCGACCGTGGTCAACGGCGCACCGCTGGTGGAAACCTTCACCTACCGCGTGCAGGACGCCCGTGGCGGCCAGTCGACTCCGGCCACCGTCACCGTCACCGTGGCGGCCAACCGGGCGCCGACGGCGAACAACGACACCGCCGCCGCCTCGACGGCACCGGTGACCATCGCCGTGCTGAACAACGACACCGACCCGGAAGGCAACGTGCCGCTCAGCGTGGTCAACCTCTCCGCGGTGACCGGCGGAGGCACCGTCAGCACCGACGGCACCACGGTGACCTACACGCCGCCGGCCACGGTGACCGCCGCCTTCAACGCGACCTTCACCTACCGGGCCCGCGACTCGCTCGGCGCCGTCTCGGCGACTCCGGCGACCGTGACCGTGGCGGTCACCCCGCCGCCGGCCGTGGCCGAGAACCTGACCGTGGCGACGGCCACCGTGACCCGCCGCACCGGCAACCGCTTCCGCTGGGATCTGAGTGGGCAGACCTCGCGGGCCAACGGCAACACCATCACGGTCAGCGTCTCCACCACCGCCGGGCCGCTGAACCTCGGCACCGCCACCCTGACCGCCGCCGGTCGCTGGCGGTTGTCGGTGGAAACCACCGGGGCCGGGCCGTCGGCCAACCCCACCGCCACCGTTCGTTCGGCCTTCGGCCGGGTGGTGACAGTACCGCTGCAGGTCCGCTGAGCCCTGCACCAGCCTCCCGCTCCTCAGGTCGCCCGGTAAGCGCCTGAGTCGGGAGGCCGGTTCGGCTTCTCGAGGCTGAGAAGCCACACGACATCGAATCCGGACAGATGGTCACGTCCGGGTGGTGAAAGGACGGTGAAAGGATATTGCCATGCCACCGCTTACCCGCTTTGACAGGCGTTGCTTCGCGGCCCTGCTCGCCCTCTGCCTCGGCAGCACGGCCGTGCAGGCTGCAGACCTGATGGAGAACTTCGATCTGGCAGGCAATGCCGATCTGTTCGAGCAGTTCAACCTTCCGGCTTTCCTGCCGCCCGGCCAACAGGCCGTGGTGCGGCAGCAGGGCGAGGCCAACCGGGCCACGCTGACCCAGAACGGCCAATCCCTGCTGGGCCAGATCGTTCAGGACGGCAGCGCCCAGGAAGCCTTCATCCTCCAGCAAGGCACGGACCAGTTCGCCCTGATCAGTCAGCAGGGCACGGGCAATCGCGCCGCCATCGTGCAGAACGGGTCCGACAACCAGGCGCTCATCGTGCAGAACGGCGCCTACAACTCCGCTCGCATCGAGCAGTCCGGAGCAGGGCTGCACAGCAGCATCGCGCAATACGGCAACAACCAGAGCGTGCTGATCCACCAGTACCGCTGAGGTCGGTGACTCTCTCGTCATGCGTCAACAAAAGGCATACCAGGAGGCAACACCATGTTCCAGTTCAAACCCCTCGCCGCAGCAGTACTGGCCGTCATCAGTGTCCAGGCCATGGCCGACGACAGCACGTCCAGCCAGAGCCAGAGCGGCAACTACAACCTCGCCGACGTGATGCAGAGTTCGGCCAGCTACAGCACCGCCGAGCAGAGCCAGAACGGCAGCCACAACGGCGCCGCCATCTGGCAGAGCTACACCACCAGCACCGCGACCCAGACGCAGAAGGGCAGCACCAACACCGGCTTCATCGAGCAGGACAGCGACTGGATGAGCCTGACCGAGCAGAAGCAGAACGGCTCCGGCAACGATGCCGCCAGCAGCCAGATCTTCGGCACCCTGGAGAGCCTCTCCAGGCAGGTGCAGCGCGGCCCGGACAACGGCGCCTACACCTGGCAGGAAGGCACCCTCTACAACGAGGCGGTCATCCACCAGGAGGGCCATGCCGTCGGCGGCAACACCGCCAATATCGACCAGATCGGCGGCATGGACAACGTCGCCCACATCCGCCAGGAGGGCGACCTGAACCGGGCAGCGACCCTGCAGGACGGCAACGCCCTGGCCAGCCAGATCGAGGTGAAGCAGTACGGCGAAGGCAACGATGCCTATGTCGAGCAGATGGGCGGCGAGGACAACTACGCGCGCACCAACCAGAAGGGCTACAACAACTACGCGACAACCTGGCAGGAGAACCAGTACCAGAGCGACGCCTCCATCCGCCAGGACGGCAGCCTCAGCGAGGCGGTGATCGACCAGACCGACGGCGCCTGGAACCAGGCCTCGGTGGTGCAGCTCGGCGACGAGAACGCCGTGCAGGTGGAGCAGTACGACGCCCTCGGCATGCGCGCGGAAGTCTTCCAGAGCGGCATCGGCAACCTCGGCTACGTCTACCAGGAAGGCAGCGACCACATCCTCACCGCCTCCTCCCGCGGCAATGGCAACCAGATCTATGCCGGCACCTCGCTGGATCCGAACAACGGCGGCCAGTACGGCAGCTACCAGTACGCCTCGCTGCGCCAGAAGGGCAGCGACAACGTCATCAGCATGCGCCAGGACGGCAGCGACCAGACCCTCGACCTGAGCCAGCGCGGCAACGGCAACCAGGCCACGGTGGCCCAGACCGACAGCTACAACGAGCTGTATTTCGAGCAGGAAGGCAGCGGCAACATGCTGGTGGTCAACCAGAGCGGCAGCTACAACTATGCCGGCGGCACCAGCAGCGGCACCGACAACCTGGTCGAGCTGGATCAGTCGGGCAGCGGCAACGTCGCCGAGGTCGCCCAGCTGTACGGCGACAACAACCTCGCCAGCATCGTGCAGAGCGACAGCGGCAACTATGCCATCGTCACCCAGGGCGGCTCGGGCAACGAGGCCTACGTGAACCAGGTGAACTTCGGCCACACCGCCTACGTCAGCCAGTTCGGCACCGGCAACGTCGCCAACGTCAACCAGAACTGAGCCTGCCGTCCTTGCCTGCCGCCCCTCGCGGGCGGCATTTTTCTGTCCAGCGGAGGTAGGCACGCATGCCGCTTCTCAGCCTGACCGGGTTGCTGCTGGCCGCGACCGGCAGCGTCGCCGTCGACTTCGAACTGCGCCAGCCGGCGCCCCGCCAAGCCGCGGTGCACCTGTGCTTCCGCGGCACGGGCCAGCAGGTCCGCTACGAACTGGAGGTGCTCGCCCAGGGGCCGGCGGGACGCAGCCGCTCGCGCCAGGCGGGCCGGCTCGAAGCGGGCGAGGAGGCGCGCTGCCCGCTGGCCGATGGCGTGCGGATGGCCGGCGCCAGCCGGATCGAAGGCCGCTTGCTCTGGTGGGTGGATGGACTGGAGCAGCCTACCGAAACCCGCGAGCTGCGACTCGAATAGCCGCAGCCCACGGGCCGGCCATGGGCGTCTGGGCGCTACTGCGCGGCGGCGGTGGCCTGCCCGTGGGTCATGTACTTGGGCAACGAGGTATTCTCGAAGGTGCCGGCATCCGCGGCCTGCCACAGGCGCCGCTCGATGCCCTGGGCCACCAGGTGGGCGACCGCCGCCTCGATGGCCGACAGCACGCACAGCTGCGCCGGCTCGTTGGTGGTGTAGCCGGCCTCGGCCTCGAGCAGCTCCTGGAACTCGATGAACTTGAACACCCCGGCGCTGCGGCTGACCGAGTAGATGGTCTTGCTGGTCATCACGTTGGCCAGCACCTGGCCGCTGCGCACGTCCACCGCCCGCAGGTTGACCGACACCTGGTCCACGCGGTACTCGGCGGACAGGCCGATGCCCAGGTAGCGGGCACCCTCGCCACCGCTGCGCACGTTGGTGTCGTAGGCGACTATGCCGCCCTCCAGCAGGATGTTGGCCGCCTGCAGCGAAGGCAGGTTGGCCTGGATGTTGGCCGGGGTGTCCGGCTTGCTCTGCGAGGCGCGGATGATCTTGCGCTCGGTGAGGACGTTCTGCAGGCCCTCGCGCTCCAGCACCACGAACCAGCCGCTGGCCTGCAGCGCATCCACCAGCATGCTGGCGCCGCCCTGGGTCACGCTGGTGGAGAAGGAGCTGGCCGGGGTCGGCTTGTACTGGCCGGTCTGGTCGCGGAAGCCGTACACGGCGGCCACCAGGCGCCCCTTGGGACGCGGCAGGGCGAGCAGGTCGTAGTAGGTGGAAGCCCGCGGGGTGAGGGTCGGAATCTCCGGCTCCTTCTCGGCGGGCATCGGCTCGCGCAGGGCGCACCCCTGCACGGCGGCTAGCAGCACTGCCATCGCGATGATCTTGTTCATGGTCCTGAGCTTCCTGCTTCTATGCCAGCGGCGGTCGATTGATGGGCTAGAGTCCGTCGACGATGACCTCGGCGACCTCCCCCGTCAGCCGGTCGGTGATCACGATCGTCAGGGAGCCGTCGACATCCACGATATCGATGAGGAAGGAGTCGGTGGTCAGGCTGCCGGTATTGCCGTTCTCGATGTTGGCGAGCAGTTGCGAAAGCAGGCGCGACTCCAGCTGGCTGGTGAAGCGCTGCAGGGCCGTGGTGCCGGTCCCCGTGCCCCCCAGGTCCGGGTCCTTGTGGTCGTTCTGCGCCTGGGCGTTGGCCAGCAGCCAGGGGCCGTTCAGCGGGTTGCCGCCGAAGGCCGGGTTGACCGGGGTGTAGACCAGTTCGGTGGCCTGCACCGGCGCCAGCAAGCAGACACCGGTGAGCCCGAGACAGGCCGCGAGAGGGCGTTTTTTCATGGTCATAGCTCATCCTTGTCCAAGTCGTAGGTGTCTTGCAGCAGGCTCTCCAGCTTCTGGCGCGTGACGGCTTCCTGGATCAGGTCGGCAGCCTCGTAGGCCACCGGCTGCACCTCGGAAACGTTCGGCGCCAGAAAGCGCCGGTACAGCGTGCGGCCCTCGTACTCGACCCATACCAGGCTCCCCCAGCGCGCCGAAGGCCGTTCCCTGACCACCAGGTTGAAGTCCAGCCGGCTGGTGTCGCGCAGTCGCTCGGAGAAGTAGCGGTAGAACTCGTGGCCGATGTGGGAAATGCTGTTGTCGACGATGAAGCCACGGATCTCGTCCTCTTCTTCGGCCGCCTGCAGGGGCGCCTGCAGGGGCGCCGCCAGCAGCGCGCAGGCCAGACCCAAGGCGCGGAAAAGCGCTGGCCTGCGCAGCAGGCAGGCCAGCACGCAACCAGACGAATCCCCCGTTGATGGTCTTTGAGTTTCCATGGCGTTTCCCGCCTGTTTTTTGTTTCCCCATTTCGAGCGTAGTCCATCGCCCCTGATGCGCCAGTAGCAAAAAACTGCTGGTCGGGCCGACTCGCGCCCTGTGCCAGGCGGACTATGCTCAACCCTGGAAGAAGACCTGCGGGGGACGGCGCCGCCCTGCGCCGTGCAGCAGACACGGAAAGCCATCATGTACAAGCAGCATTTCGGCCTCACCGAGACGCCCTTCTCGATCTCGCCCGACCCGCGCTATCTGTTCATGAGCGCGCGGCACCGCGAGGCACTCGCCCATCTGCTCTACGGCCTGCGCATCGACGGCGGCTTCGTGCTGCTCACCGGCGAGGTCGGCACCGGCAAGACCACCCTGTGCCGCTGCCTGCTGGAGCAGGTGCCGGAAAACTGCGACATCGCCTTCATCTTCAATCCCAAGGTGAACGTGCTGGAGCTGCTGCGCACCCTGTGCGACGAACTGCATATCGAGCTGCCCGCCAACCTGCGCGGCCTCAAGGCGCTGGTCGACCGCCTCAATGCCCACCTGCTGGCCAGCCACGCCCGCGGGCGCAAGACGGTGCTGATCGTCGACGAGGCGCAGAACCTGTCCAACGACGTGCTGGAGCTGCTGCGCCTGCTGACCAACCTGGAGACCAGCCAGCGCAAGCTGCTGCAGATCATCCTGCTCGGCCAGCCGGAACTGCGCGAGCGCCTGGCGCAGCCGCAGATGCGCCAGCTGGCCCAGCGCATAGTCGCGCGCTACCACCTGGAGCCGCTGTCGAGCCAGGAGGTCAGTACCTACGTGCAGCACCGCCTGGCGGTGGCCGGCGCGCGCGCCGCCCTGTTTCCGCCGCGCGTGCTGCAACGCCTCTACCACCTGAGCGGCGGCACGCCGCGGCTGATCAACCTGATCTGCGACCGCGCCCTGCTCGGCGCCTACGTCAGGGGCCGGCAGGCCGTGGACAGCGCCACCCTGAAGCGCGCCGCCCGCGAGGTGCTGGGCGAGCCCGGTGGCAGACCGCCGGCACGCCTGCCGCCGACGCTGACCACGGCCCTCGCCGTGGCCGTGCTCGCCGGACTGGCCGTGGCCATACAGCACGGCCTGCCCGTCCCGCAGCTGCCGCGCCCCGCGCCCCCGGTGCAGATTGAGCAGCGCAGCGAAGCGACCGCGCCGGTGGCCGCGGACCGCCCCGCCCCGCCGCTTGCCGTCGTCCCGGCAGCGGACCGCGAACCTGCGCCGACAGAGCAGGAGACGCCGCCGCTGGCGGCCAGCGACAGCGCTCCCGCGCCGGCCGCTGC
>NZ_SSTC01000059.1 GCF_004801855.1 Pseudomonas sp. A-1
CGGCGCTTCCAGGCCCATCTCCCGAAAGATGCCGCGCAGCAGGTTGATGCGCTGGGTGCGGCTCTTCTTCCAGGTCTTGCGCAGACCGTGCAGTTGCTGGAGCTGTTGCTGCTCGTGAGTCTTCACCGGCACCGGGTGGATGCCCGAGCAGCGTGCGGCTTCGAGGATGGCGTCGCAGTCGTTGCGGTCGGTCTTGTTGCGGCGGCGGTAGGGGCGCACATAGCGCGCGTGCAGCAGCGTCACCTTGTGCCCCAGCGCCTGGGCGAAACGCCCCCAGTAGTGCGCCGTGCCACAGGCTTCCATCAGCCACTCGACCGGCTCGGCCTGCTCCTGTATATATCGGCGAAACGCCTCGCGATTCAGCCGCTTGCGCTGACTCACCTGCCCGGCACGGACGCTCTCGGCAACCTGGTAAACGGACTTGGCCAAATCCACTGCAATCTGCTTGTACATCGCTGGAACCCTCCGAACGCCATTCTCGACACCGCTGGTGCGGGTAAGTGTGGTGCAGGGAGAGTCCATTACAGCACTCAAGTCGTTCGCTTCGCTCACTGGGACGGGCTAAAGCCCGCCCCTTAGCTTATACGTTAGAGGTTTCAATGGCTCGGAGTAAAACCCCTGCTTTCGCCATTGCTCTTTTAGTAGCAACTGCCTGTGCAGTTGTCTTCGCCATTTTCGGCGGGCTGAGTAATGGCTTCACGCCAAAAAACATTGCTGGGTTCGCGGCGTTCGGTGCCATTATTGGCGCTGTTGCAGCCCCCTACATTGAGCCTGAGTCGTTTAAATACCCTATTACTTGGCAGGTATGCTGCTCTGTTCTAGGTTGTCTATTAGTTGCTCTTTACTTGCGTGCAGGCTTGGAAGGGTATGCGCTAGCTGCCATGGTTGGTGTGATTCTTGGCTACACCGCCCCATACTGGGTTAAGCATATTCAGGCACCGTAGAGGTAACCTCTAACAATGTATATGGACTCCTCCCACAAGTGGTGAGTAAAGCCTGCCACCCCTGTCGTCAGTGCGGTTGCACTCGTATATCCGGCCTTCGCTGGGCATTGCCGCCCGGGCCACGCTGTAGTTCGCGCAACGGGAGCCAAGCGCTCAATCGATCACGGGGATCATGATTGTTATCGGCCTTGTTCCGCCGCAGGACTCGCCTGTTCCGACAGTGTCGCTTTTCACCACAACCACAAGAAAAACCGCCTCCCGATTACCCGGCCCGCCGTCAGGCGGGCTTGCTGCTCTGCCAGTCGCCGCTGAAACGTCGTTCGTGGCACCACACCGCCCAGCAGATCCGTACCAGTTTGTTGGCCAGCGCCACCGCCGCCTTGTTGTGGCCGATGCACGCGGCCGTCGGGTGCTCCGCTTTTACTCCAGGGTGATCGCAGCTGCATTCAATCGCTCGGCTTCATGGCCTTCTGCGCCCTGTCTGCCCTGGCCATGTACCCGCTGTTCGTCAGGCTGGCCGGAGGCCGGAAGGATCGGCGAGCGTCGCCGCCCTGAACTTCGGCAGTGCCATGGCGCGGCGTCTGGCCAAACTCCGGCAAACCCCGTACCTTCCCCCTCCCCTTTCCCCGGCCACCGCCGCCAGCCCTTGCCGGAGCCCGCCCGTGCCTGTTTCCGACCCGCTCTCCCCGCCCGCCCCATCGACGACCAACCCGCTTACCGAGATCTACCGCGACGACTGGCTGCTGGCCGTGCACAAGCCGGCCGGGCTGCTGGTGCATCGCAGCCCCATCGACCGCCACGAGACCGAGTTCGCCCTGCAGTACGCCCGTGCGCTGAACGGCGGCGAGCACGTCTACCCGCTGCACCGGCTGGACCGGCCGACCTCCGGGCTGCTGCTGTTCGCCCGCGACCCGGCCACCGCCAGCACGCTGGGCAAGGCGCTGATGGCCGGCGAGATGCAGAAGACCTATCTGGCCATGGTCCGCGGCTGGACCGCCGAGGCGGGGGTGATCGACCATCCGCTGCGCGAGCACGCCACCGACCGCCGCGACAAGGACGAACAGCCGCTGCGCGAGGCGCTGACCCGCTACCGCCGGCTGGCGACCACGGAGATCCCGGTGGCCATCGAGGGCTATCCCGCCAGCCGCTATAGCCTGGTCGAGCTGCAGCCGGAAACCGGCCGCAAGCACCAGCTGCGCCGGCACATGCAGCACATCAGTCACCCGATCATCGGCGACACCAACTACGGGCGCACCCGCCACAACCACTACTTCGCCGAGCGCTTCGGCCACGGCCGGCTGATGCTGGCGGCCACCGGCCTGGCCTTCCGCCACCCGGCCAGCGGCGCGCTGCTGCAGCTGCGCGCGGCGCCGGAAGCGAGCTTCCGCCAGGTGCTGTCGATCTTCGGCGCGGCCCTGCCGGCGCTGGACGGTCGCTGAGCCGCGCACACGCCGGAGCGGCGCGCTTTGCTACGCTCCAAGGCGAAGACCACGGCCGCCCGGACCGGGCGAGGACAAGCGCATGGCCATTTCCCCCATCCCGGTGGACCAGCGGGTGATCGACATCGACTCGCGGCGGTTCGCCTCCATCGAAAAGGCGCTGGTCGAGCTGATCACCAACGCCGACGACAGCTACGGCCGGCTGGAAAAGGCCGGCGTGGCGACCAGCGGCCAGGTGCTCGTGCAGTACGAGCGCCACCAGGCCGGCGCGCTGCTGATGGTCACCGACCAGGCCGAGGGCATGGCCTTCGCCCAGGCGCGGGCGATCCTCGCCTACGGCGCGGCGCACAGCACCCTGGCGCGCGGCGAAGGCGGCGGCCGCGGCTATTTCGGCCGCGGCCTGAAACAGGCCATCTACGGCCTGGGCTACGGCTGGATCGAGACCATCCATGCCGGCCGCTACGCGCGCATCGAGCTGTTCCGCGGCGAGAACGGCGGCTACCTGTTCGACGACGGCGACGGCGACCGCCCGGTCCGCGACAAGGACCGCGCCCGGCTGGGCATCGCCGGCGACGGCACGCGGGTCGCCATCGTCATCGAGAACTCGCACACCAACATCTCGCAGTTCCGCTCGGTACTGCAGTCGGTGACCGACAATATCTACCTGCGCGACGTGCTGCGCCGGCGCCAGGTGGAGCTGGTGCACCTGCAGCGCGGCCGGGAGGTCGAGCGCAGCGGTCCGCTGCGCTACGTGGAGCCGCCCGCCGAGCTGCTGCTCGGCCCCGACCTGGCCGGGCAGTTCGTCCACGAGGGGTGCGCCTACCCCTTCGCCCTGACCCTCAAGCGTGCCCTCGACGCCGAGCTGAGCAGCCGCGGCGACGAGCGCAGCAACGGGCTGGTGGTGCTGTCCGGCACGGCGGTGCTGGACTGCCAGCTGTTCGACTACGAGAACCAGGTGGGCACCGAGTACCTGTTCGGCAGCGTGGACTGCCCGGCGCTGATCGAGCGGCTCGGCGCGGGCGTGGCGGTGATCAGCGACGAGCGCGAGGGACTGAACCTCAAGGAGCCTTTCGTGGCGGCCTTCGCCCGGGCGGTCAGCGCGCTGCTCGCGCCCTGCGTGGAGGCCGAGCGCGAGAAGCTCAGGCACCTCGACCACGCCACCGCCTCGGGGCGCACCAGCCAGATGATCGAGCACCTGCTCGAGCGGATGAGCCGCGCGGCCATCCAGGACATGGGCATCAGCCTGCCGCCCCCTGGCGCGCCGGCCGCCGCGCAGCATCCGGCGCTGCGCTTCTCCACGCCCTTCTACTACCGCCAGAGCGGCCATCCCTTCCACGTCAGCCTGCTGGTCGATGCCGCGCAGCTGGCCGCGGACGAGGTGCTGCAGGTCGCCTACGCCCTGCCGGAGGGCATGCGCATCGACCCGGCGCCGAGGCAAATCCCCGCCTCCAGCCTGGGCGGACAGTCGCGCCTGGAATGGACGGTGGTGGCCGATGCCGCCGGCAGCCGCGGCGAGATCAGCGTGCGCGCCGGCAGCCACTGGGCCTGGTGCGAGCTGGTCGCCGCCGAGCGGGAGGCCGGGCACCGCCCGCATGTCGCCGGCCTGCACGCCGCCCACGCCGCGCCGCCACGCACGCCGCACGACCACGGCGAGCTGATGTTCACCGGCTACGAGTTCCGCCATCTCGACAACGAGCTGGACCGCGCGGTGTACAGCGCCGCGGAGCGCAAGATCCTGATCAACACCGCGGCGCCGACCGTGCAGCTGTACGTCGACGGCCGCGGGCATTTCCGCGACAGCGCGCGGCTGCTGCTGGCCGAGCTGTTCATGGAGGTGATCGCCGACGAGCTGGCGCGCCGCAGCCTGGCCAGGACCGGCCAGGCCCAGGACGCCGAGGCCCTGCACCGGGCCAAGCTGGACATCGTCCGCCGCTACGGCAGCGAGATCCACCGCTCGTTCCTGGTCGGCTGAGGGCGCTCGCTACAGGCCGCGCGCCAGCGCCTCCTGCAGTGGCATCACGGTGACGCTGACTTCCGGGTCGTGGCTGCCGCCGCCGAGGATCACCCCGCGCAGCGGCGAGACGTCGCCGAAGTCGCGGCCCCAGGCCAGGGTGATGTGCTCGCGGCCGGGGATCAGGTTGTTGGTGGGGTCGAAGTCGACCCAGCCCTGGCGCGGGCACCACACCGAGATCCAGGCGTGCGAGGCGTCGGCGCCGATCAGCCGCGGCTTGCCGGGCGGCGGCTGGGTCAGCAGGTAGCCGCTGACGTAGCGCGCCGCCAGGCCGCGCGAGCGCAGGCAGGCGAGCATCAGGTGGGCGAAGTCCTGGCACACCCCGCGCTTCTCCTCCAGCACCTGCGCCAGCGGGGTTGCCACCTGGGTGGCGGCGGCGTCGTAGGTGAACTCGCGGAAGATCTTCGCCATCAGCGCATCGACCGCCAGCAGCAGCGGCCGGCCGGGCAGGAAGCAGTCGTCGATCCAGTCGCTGAACAGCTGCTTGAGGTTCACGTAGGGCGACTGGAAGCGGTAGCGGGCGGCCTCCAGCTCCCCGGCGGTGAGTTCCTTGCCGGAGTAGCTGAGGCCGAGGCAGACCTCCTCCCAGGGCGGCGAGTCCTGCAGGCGCAGCGCCGGCCGGGCGAGCACCTCGACCTGCAGGCGGGCGCTGACGCGCAGTTCGTCGTGGGGCCGCTCGAAGGCCAGGCGGGTCAGCGGATTGCCGAACACGTCGAGGCCGTCGCTGCGCCGGGTCGGCTCCGGGCTGACCAGCAGCTCGCGGGCGTGGCAGCGCTGCCAGGGGCTCGGCCGCGGCCACAGGTGGGCCAGTTGCTCGGCCAGCGACACCGGCGCGGCGTAGTGGTAGTGGGTGTCGTGGAGGATGAGGTAGTGGGCACTGTTCATAGCGACTGGGTCTGCTGGCTGGCGTCGACGTGGACGAAGAAACGCAGGCCGAGCTGGTCGGACAGCTGGCCGGCGGCGCTGGCGACGGACTGCAGCAGGGCCGCCAGCTCGCCCAGCGCCTCGGCGTCGGCGTCGCTGCAGGCGGCCTCCAGGCGCGCGAGGTCCCAGGCGTTCAGGCGGGCGTCGATCCCGGCCAGGTCCGGCAGGGTCGCCAGCTCGAAGCGTTCGCCGAGGATCTCCAGCGAACGGTGCAGCTGGCGCAGCTGGAACACCGCGGCGTGCGGGTTCTGGCCGTCGAGCAGCAGCAGGTCGAGCACCGGGATCAGCTGGGCGCTGGCCAGGTAGCGGGTACGGTAGGTGATGCTGCTGTTGCCCAGCTCGAGCAGCCAGCCCAGCGCCGCCGGGTCGCGCGCCGCCGGGGTGGCGAGCAGGCCGGCGATGCTCTCGACGAGGAACTGCAGGCGCTCGATGCGCCGGCCGATCACCAGGAAGCGCCAGCCGTCGTCGCGGGTCATGTCGTCGAGGGCGAAGCCGGACAGCGCGGCCAGCGACATCAGCAGGCGGTCGAGGAACTCCAGCAGGTCGCCGGGATCGACCTCTTCACGGTCGAGGGCCTGCGCCTCCTTGTGCAGCTCGACCAGCGCCTGCCAGTTCTCCCGCGACAGCTTGCCGCGCACGCTGGCGGCGGCCCACTGCAGGCGCTGCAGGTTGGCGCGCAGGCTGAACGGCCAGTCCTTGCCGACCACCGCCTGCACCAGGCGCTGCTCCAGGCTCAGCTCCTCCTCCGCCTCGCCATCGTCGCCGTCCTCGCCCGGCGGCCGCGCGTCGGGCAGCAGGCCGAGGCCCTGGGCCACGCTCACCGCGGCCTGCAGGGCGGCGGGATCGTCGCCGTCGTCGACGTAGCGGGCCAGCATGATGCGCAGCAGGCGCGCGCTGCCTTCGCAGCGGTCGCAGTAGCGGCCGAACCAGAACAGGTTCTCCACCAGCCGCGACGGCAGGTAGGGGTCGCTGCGCACCACGTCGGCCACGCCGAGCGAGCGCACCCACTGCCAGGGCTCGCTGCTGGCGTGGCGGGCGCCGAGCACCCAGGTGTCCTTGCTGGCGCCGCCGCGCTGCATCGACAGGGTGGTGGCGCCGGCGCTGGCGGCCACCCGGGTCAGGCCGCCGGGCATCACCCGGTAGCCGTCCGGGCCGGCCACGGCGAACAGGCGCATGCCGATCGGCCTTGTGCCCAGGCCGCCGTCCGCGGCCTCCCAGACCGGCGCATGGGAGAGCAGCGGGCGTTCCTGGCCGACGTAGGCGTAGGGACGCTGGCGGATGCGCTCGGCCAGTGCGGCGCGCTGCGCGGGCTTGAGGTCGGGACCGAACTGCGGCACGAACTGCTGCGAGGGAAAGGCGCCGCGGAACAGCAGCTGGTCGAGCTTGTCCAGCGCCTCCTCGCACACCGGCGGCTCGCCGCACCACCAGCTGGCGATGGACGGCAGCAGCAGCTCCTCGCCGAACAGCCGCTCGCAGATGCCGGGCAGGAAGCCCGGCAGGCCGGGGGACTCCAGCACGCCGCTGCCGAGGGCGTTGGCCACCAGCACGCGGCCCTGGCGCACCGCCTCGAGCAGGCCGGGCACGCCGAGCGCCGAGTCGCTGCGCAGCTCCAGCGGGTCGCAGAAGTCGTCGTCGAGGCGGCGCAGCAGCGCGTGCACGCGCTTGAGGCCGCCGAGGGTCTTCAGGTAGACGGTGGCGTCGCGCACCGTCAGGTCGCTGCCCTCGACCAGCGGATAGCCGAGCTGGCGGGCCAGGTAGAGGTGCTCGAAGTAGGTCTCGTTGAAGCGTCCGGGGGTGAGCAGCACCACCAGCGGCGTCTCGCCGCCCGCCGGCGCCTGGCGCGCCAGGGTCTCCTGCAGGGTGCGGAAGTAGCCGACCAGATACTGCACGCGCAGGTCGCGGTACAGCTCGGGGAAGGCGCGCGAGACCAGTTGGCGGTTCTCCAGCGCGTAGCCGGCGCCGGAGGGCGCCTGGGTACGGTCGGCGGTGACCCACCAGCGGCCGTCCGCCGAGCGCGCCAGGTCCACCGCGTAGACGTGCAGCCAGGTGCCGCCCGGCGGCTGCAGGCCCTGGCACGGCCACAGGTAGTTGTGGTGGCCGTAGACCAGGTCGGCCGGCAGCAGGCCCTCGGCCAGCAGTCGCTGCGGTCCGTAGATGTCGGCCAGCACGGCATTCAGCAGGCTGGCGCGCTGCGCCACGCCGGCGGCCAGCTGCTGCCATTCCTCGGCCGGAATGATGTTGGGCAGCAGGTCCAGCTCCCAGGGCCGGTCGGTGCCGTCGGGGTCGGCGTAGACGTTGTAGGTGACGCCGTTCTCCAGGATCTGCCGGGCCAGCAGCGCCTGGCGCTGGTCCAGCTGCGCCGGGCTACAGCGCTGCAGGTGGGCGAGCAGCGCCTCCCAGTGCGGGCGTACCTTGCCCTGGGCATCGAGCAGTTCGTGGTAGACCGCGGCGTTGCGCGGGTAGTCGGCAAGCAGGTGGGGCATGGGGTACTCGATGAACATCCTGTTGTCATGCATCCCCATGCCCCGCTCGCGGGGCTGGGTGGGACGAGGGTAGCAGCCCTCGCGACGCGGCGTCCCGCGACCAACGGCGGGGGACGGCGAACCGCAGAGCGTAGGGTGGGTCAGCCGCGCAGCGGCGTAACCCACCCTACGTTACTCACACCCTGCGCAGGTCGAGGGTCATCGGCAGCTCGCGGTTCGCCAGCGGCTGCGGCGCCTCGACGCGACCCGGGGTGTGGCCGTGACGGAAGAAGCGCGCCAGGCGCCGGCTTTCCGCCTCGTAGGCGTTGACCGGCAGGGTCTCGTAGTTGCGCCCGCCGGGGTGGGCGACGTGGTACTGGCAGCCGCCAAGGGAGCGCTGCATCCAGGTGTCGACCAGGTCGAACACCAGCGGCGCGTGCACGCCGATGGTCGGCTGCAGACAGGAGGCCGGTTGCCAGGCGCGGAAGCGCACGCCGCCGACGAACTCGCCGACCGTGCCGGTGGGCGTCAGCGGCACCGGCGCGCCGTTGCAGGTCAGCACGTAGCGGTCCGGAGCCATGCCATTGATCCGCACCTGCAGGCGCTCCAGCGAGGAGTCGACGTAGCGCACTGTGCCACCGGCGGCGCCCTCCTCGCCCAGCACGTGCCAGGGCTCCAGCGCCTGGCGCAGCTCCAGCTCGATGCCCTGCACGGCGAAGTCGCCGAGCTGCGGGAAGCGGAACTCGAAGTGCGCGGCGAACCACTCGGGGCGGAAGGCATAGCCGGCCGCATTGAGCTCGTGCAGCACGTCGCGGAAATCCTGCTCGACGAAGTGCGGCAGCAGGAAGCGGTCGTGCAGCTCGGTGCCCCAGCGCACCAGGCGCTGCGGCCGGTACGGCTCGTTCCAGAAGCGCGCCACCAGCGCGCGCAGCAGCACCTGCTGGGCCAGGCTCATCCTGGCGTGCGGCGGCATCTCGAAGGCGCGCAGCTCGAGCAGGCCGAGGCGGCCGCTGGCCGAATCCGGCGAGTACAGCTTGTCGATGCAGAACTCGGCGCGGTGGGTGTTGCCGCCGACGTCGACCAAGAGGTTGCGCAGCAGGCGGTCGACCAGCCACGGCGGGCAGTCGCGGCCCGGCTCGGGCATCTGCGCGAAGGCGATCTCCAGCTCGTAGAGCGCGTCGTTGCGCGCCTCGTCCACCCTTGGAGCCTGCGAGGTCGGGCCGATGAACAGGCCGCTGAACAGGTAGGACAGCGACGGGTGGTTGTGCCAGTAGCTGATCAGGCTGCGCAGCAGGTCCGGGCGGCGCAGGAACGGCGAGTCGGCCGGGGTGGCGCCGCCGAGCACGAAGTGGTTGCCGCCGCCGGTGCCGGTGTGGCGGCCGTCGATCATGAACTTCTCCGACGACAGCCGGGTCAGGCGCGCCGCCTCGTAGAGGAACTCGGTGCGCTCGACCAGCTCGCCCCAGCTGGCCGCCGGGTGGATGTTGACCTCGATCACCCCCGGGTCGGGGGTGACGCGGAAATGGATGAGGCGCGGATCGGCCGGCGGCTCGTAGCCTTCCAGCATCACCGGGCAGCGCAGCTCGGCGGCGGTCGCCTCGATGGCGGCGACCAGCTCCAGGTAGTCCTCGAGGCGCGGCAGCGGCGGCATGAACAGGTACAGGCGGCCGTCGCGCGGCTCGGCGCACAGCGCGGTGCGCACGATGTGCGCGGCGGACTGGAAGGGTTCCGGCGCGGCCTCGGCGCTGGTGCTGGCGGGGCCGTTCAGGCCGCTGGCCGCAGCCGGCGACGCGGCGGCGGCGGCCTGGTGCGGGGCATGGCGCAGCTGCTCGCGGATCGCCGCATGGGCCGGCAGCGGCGGGAAGCTCTGGTTGGGGTCCGGCGCCTGCACGTAGGGGTAGTCGCTGCTGCTCACCCACGGCTGCGAATCCAGCGGCAGGCGGTAGCCGAGCGGCGAGTCGCCGGGGATCAGCCGGCAGTGTTCCTCGCGCAGGAACCAGGGACCGGACTGCCAGCGCGCAGCGTCGGCGCTGCGCGCCAGCGGCAGGATATGGCCGACCACCCGGTCGAGGCCCTGGTCGAACACCTTGCGCAGGCGCTCGCGCTCCAGCGGGTCGGCGAGGCGCGCGTCCTCCGGGGTGACGTTGGCCGGCAGGCGGCGCTCGCGCCACAGGTAGTACAGCCAGTCCTCGTAGGCCGGGAAGGCGTGCTCGCCGGACAGGCCGAGGTGGCCGGCCAGGGTGGCGAGGAAGCGCGCAGCGAGGCGCTCGTCGGCGCCGTAGTGCCGGCCCTCGTCGGCGAGCAGCTGGCGGTCGCGCCACACCGGCTCGCCGTCCCTGCGCCAGAAGCAGTTGAGCGACCAGCGCGGCAGCTGCTCGCCGGGGTACCACTTGCCCTGGCCGAAGTGCACCAGGCCCTGCGGCGCGTAATGGTCGCGCAGGCGGTGGAACAGCTCGGCGGCCAGGCGGCGTTTGTTCGGGCCGAGCGCGGCGGTGTTCCACTCCTCATCGTCCGGGTAGTCGATGGCCACGAAGGTCGGCTCGCCGCCCATGGTCAGGCGCACGTCGGCGGCCTGCAGGTCGGCGTCGACCTGGCGGCCGAGGGCGTCGATGGCCTGCCACTGTTCGTCGCTGTACGGCAGGGTCACCCGCGGCGCTTCCCAGATGCGCTCGACGCGCATCTCGTGGGCGAACTCCACCTCGCACTTGTCGACCCCGCCGCTGATCGGCGCCGCCGAGGACGGCTCGGGGCTGCAGGCGACCGGGATGTGCCCCTCGCCGGCGAACAGCCCGGAGGTGGGATCGAGGCCGATCCAGCCGGCGCCCGGCAGGTACACCTCGCACCAGGCGTGCAGGTCGGTGAAGTCCTCCTCGGTGCCGCTCGGGCCGTCGAGGGCCTTGACGTCGGCGGTGAGCTGGATCAGGTAGCCGGAGACGAAGCGCGCGGCCAGGCCCAGGTGGCGCAGCAGCTGCACCAGCAGCCAGGCCGAGTCGCGGCACGAGCCCGAAGCCTTCTCCAGGGTCTGCTCGGGCGTCTGCACGCCCGGCTCCATGCGGATCAGGTAGCGGATGTCGTTGGACAGGCGCTGGTTGAGCGCGACCAGGAAGTTGACGCTGGGCGTGGGCTCTCGGTCGATGCCGGCCAGGTAGTCGGCGAAAAGCGGCGTGGCCGGCAGCGCCCGCAGGTAGGGGTCCAGCTCGCGGCGCTCGCCCTCGGTGTAGGCGAAGGGGATCTTCTCGGCGTAGGGCTCGAGGAAGAAGTCGAACGGGTTGAACACCGCCATCTCGGCGACCAGGTCGACCTCGATCTTCAGCTCGTCGGTCTTCTCCGGGAACACCAGGCGGGCCAGGTAGTTGCCCTGCGGGTCCTGCTGCCAGTTGATGAAGTGGCCTTCCGGCAGCACCTTCAGCGCATAGGACAGGACGCGGGTGCGGCTGTGCGGCGCCGGGCGCAGACGGACGATCTGCGGCCCGAGATTGACCGGGCGGTCATAGCGGTAGTGGGTGACGTGATGCAATGCGACATGGATCGACACGACGGCCTCCTGCGTGCCAGAACAGTAACCCGGCTAGGCAAGACTTGTGCCGACATCCGCAAGCTGTCGTTCGCCGGGGCCCGAGGGTTTGGATAAAGCACCAATATGAAGCGAGTTGCAGACCACGAAAAAGAGCGCGCACAACAATAGCGCATTCGGCTCACAGCGCCACGGCCAGCGCCATCAGCACTCCGCACTCCAGCAGCTCGAGCAGCGCCCCGGCGCTGTCGCCGGTGGTGCCGCCGAGGCGCTGCAGCAGGGCGCGGCGGACCAGCACGAACAGCGCCGCCGCCACCGCCACGGCGAGCAGCCCGGCCCAGCCGGCCAGCAGGCAGGCCAGCACGCTGGCGAACAGCACACGCCAGCCGGCGCGCTGCGGCACATGGGCGGCCAGCGCGCTGCCCAGGCCGCCTTCGCGCACGTAGGGGGTGCCGAGCAGCAGGAGCAGCACGCCGACGCGGCCGAGCAGCGGCGCCAGCAGCAGCGCCGCCCAGGCGCCGGCCTCCAGCAGCGCCCACAGCGCGGCGAACTTGAGCAGCAGCAGCACCACCAGCGCGGCGACGGCCATCGGCCCGCAGCACGGGTCCTTCATCAGCGCCAGGGTGCGTTCGCGGTCGCCGTAGCCGCCCACCCAGGCATCGACCGTATCGGCCAGGCCGTCCAGATGCAGGCCGCCGCTGGCCAGTACCCACAGCGCCAGCAGCAGCGCCGCCGCCAACGGGACAGCCACGCCGGACAGCAGCCAGGCGGCGGCGAGCAGCACGGCGCCGAGCAGCAGCCCTACCAGCGGATACCACAGCAGCGAGCGGCCGAGCTGCCGGGGCACGGGCATGCCGGGCAGGCGGATGGGCAGGCGGATGGGCAGGCGGGTGAGAAATTGCAGGGCGATCAGCAGGGGCAAGGGCAGGTTCACGGGGACATTCCGCAGGGTGGGTTGGACGAAACGGGCGCCACCTTAACCGCAGCGGCTGCGCAACGCCAAATGCTCCATGCCGGGGCAGCGGCGCACCAGCGGCGTGCCCCGCTGCGAGGCAGCCCGCCGAAGCGGCACCGGCCGTTTCCCGCAATGCCGCGCCACGCGCGGCCTGCGGAAAACTGGCACGCCTTTCGCTAGGAACCTGGCGTGCAGGAGCCACCCGCAGGGGTATGCGGCACCACAATCTGCAAATGGCCGACTAGGGTTCCGGCCCGCGATCCAGGGATCGCGGGCGGCTGGTCCGAGAGTCGGCGACCTCCAGCGAGGTTACACGGCGGGACAAAAGCCCGGGAGACGAACGACGTATCCGTTACGCCGCCCCGCTCCTGCCGCCCCAACCGACCCGGAGGAACACCATGCGCAAGCCCCGCCTTCTCGCTGCCCTCGCCGCCAGCCTCGCCGCCGCCCTCAGCTTCGGCGCCCAGGCCGTCCAGAAAGACCAGTTCAGCGTCTGCTGGACCATCTACGCCGGCTGGATGCCGTGGGAGTACGGCGCCACCCAGGGCATCGTCGACAAGTGGGCGAAGAAGTACGGCATCGACATCGACGTGGTGCAGCTCAACGACTACGTCGAGTCGATCAACCAGTACACCGCCGGCCAGTTCGACGGCTGCACCATGACCAATATGGACGCGCTGACCATCCCGGCCGCCGGCGGCGTCGACTCCACCGCGCTGATCGTCGGCGACTTCTCCAACGGCAACGATGGCATCGTCATCAAGGGCGAGAACAGGAGCCTGGCCGACCTCAAGGGCCAGCCGGTCAACCTGGTCGAGCTGTCGGTCTCGCACTACCTGCTGGCCCGCGGCCTGGAGCGGGTGGGCCTGGCCGAGAAGGACATCCAGGTGGTCAACACTTCCGACGCCGACCTGGTCGGCGCCTTCGCCAGCGACGAGGTCAAGGCGGTGGCCACCTGGAACCCGCTGCTCGCCGAAGTGGCCGCCGCGCCCAAGGTCAGCAAGGTGTTCGACTCCAGCCAGATCCCCGGCGAGATCATCGACCTGATGGTGGTCAACAGCCAGACCCTCGCGGACAACCCCGCCTTCGGCAAGGCGCTGACCGGCGCCTGGTACGAGATCATGGCGACCATGAGCGCCGACACGCCCGAAGGCAAGGCCGCCCGCGAGCACATGGCCAGGGCCTCCGGCACCGACCTGGCCGGCTTCGAGGCGCAGCTGGCCGCCACCCGGATGTTCTATTCGGCCAGGGAGGCCGTGGAGTTCACCACCAGCCCCCGCCTGCGCGAAACCATGGGCAAGGTCGCCGACTTCTCCTTCGCCCACGGCCTGCTCGGCGAGGGCGCACCCAGCGCCGACGCGGTGGGCATGAGCTTCGCCGGCGGCCTGACCCGCGGCGCCGCGGACAACGTCAAGCTGCGCTTCGAGCCCGGCTACATGCAGATGGCGGCGGACGGCCAGCTCTGATCGCCCCGGTAGGGTGCGCCGTGCGCCCCAGCCTCTCGATCCGGTGCGCCAGGCGCACCCTACCGTCGCCCTCGAACGCCATGAGGTAACCCCATGCGCCTGATCAACCGACAACCCGGCCGCAGCCGCCTGCTGCTGGCGCTGCTGCCCTTCGCCCTGCTGCTGATGGCCTACTTCGGCGGCTCGGCCACCCGGCTGGCGGACAATCCCAACGACAAGCTGCTGCCCAGCGCCACGCAGATGGTCGCGGCGGTCGAGCGCCTGGCCTTCACCCCGGACAAGCGCAGCGGCGACTACCTGTTCTGGCAGGACAGCGGCGCCAGCCTGACCCGCCTCGGCCTGGGCATCGGCATCGCCGCACTGGCCGGCCTGTGCCTGGGCATCGCCGCCGGCAGCCTGCCGCTGCTGGGCGCACCGCTCTCGCCGCTGCTCACCGTGCTGTCGATGGTGCCGCCGCTGGCGATCCTGCCGATCCTGTTCATCGCCTTCGGCCTCGGCGAGCTGGCCAAGGTGATGCTGATCGTTATCGGCATCACCCCGGTGCTGGCGCGTGATCTGGAGCAGCGCGCCCGCGAGATTCCCGCCGAGCTGTTGATCAAGGCGCAGACCCTCGGCGCCAGCACCTGGACGCTGCTCCTGCGGGTGGTGCTGCCGCAGCTGCTGCCGCGCCTGTTGATCGCCCTGCGCCTGGTGCTGGGCTCGGCCTGGCTGTTCCTTATCGCCGCCGAGGCCATCGCCAGCACCGACGGCCTCGGCTACCGGATCTTCCTGGTGCGCCGCTACATGGCCATGGACGTGATCCTGCCCTACGTGCTGTGGATCACCCTGCTCGCCTGGCTGATGGATCTGGGCCTGCGCCAGCTCACCCGGCTGGCCTTCCCCTGGTACGAAGGAGCCAAGGCATGAACCCCTTCCTGGAAGTGAAGAACGTCTGGCAAGAGTACGGCGACCAGGTGGTCATCGAGCGCCTCAACCTGAAGGTGGCCGAAGGCGAGTTCTGCACCCTGGTCGGCGCCTCCGGCTGCGGCAAGTCGACCTTCCTGCGCCTGCTGCTGGGCCAGGAGCGCCCCAGCCGCGGCGAGATCCTCCTCGACGGCCAGCCGCTGGCCGGCGAGCCGGACGCCAGCCGCGGCATCGTGTTCCAGCGCTACACAGTGTTCCCGCACCTGTCGGTGCTGGACAACGTCGCCCTCGGCCTGGAACTGCCGCGCGCGCCGCTGCTCGGCCGGCTGTTCGGCAGCGCCAAGCGCGAGGCGCGCGAGCAGGCCGCCGAAATTCTGAAGAAGGTCGGCCTCGGCCATGCGCTGGACAAGTACGCCACTCAGCTGTCCGGCGGCATGCAGCAGCGCCTGGCCATCGCCCAGGCGCTGGTGATGAAGCCGCGCGTGCTGCTGCTCGACGAGCCGTTCGGCGCCCTCGACCCGGGCATCCGCAAGGACATGCACGCCCTGCTGCTGGAGCTGTGGCGCGAGACCCAGCTCACCGTGTTCATGGTCACCCACGACCTGTCCGAGGGCTTCAGCCTCGGCACGCGCCTGCTGGTGTTCGACAAGGTGCGCGTCGACCCGCACGCCCCCGGCGCCTACGGCGCGCGGGTGACCTACGACATCCCCCTCAACGCCGACCGCCGCGCCGCGCGCGCGGCCGTCGACGCCCTGCCCGCGCACATCGGCGCCGGGCTGCAAACCGCGCTGTAAAGGAGCTACCCCATGACCGCATCCCTGACCCTGCGCCCGACCCTGTACGAGGAACTCGTCCCCGGCGGCGGCCACACCTCCTTCGTGCTCAAACGCGGCCAGGTGCTGCGCATCACCGACCTCGAAGGCGGCGCCAACGTCAGCCTGCTGCTGCTCAACGCCCAGGAAAAAAGCGAGCGCCTCAACCTGCCGGACACCCTCAAGTGCCAGCACACCGCCAAACTGACCGCCGGCCACTGCCTGTACTCGGACATGGGCCGGGTGCTGGCGGCAATCACCGCCGACACCTGCGGCTGGCACGACAGTTTCGGCGGCGTGCTGAATGCCGCGGAGACCCGCGAGAAGTACGGCCAGGGCCGCTACCAGGAGCTGCGCAACGCCTTCTACCGCAACGGCGTGGACAACCTGCTGGTGGAGATGGGCAAGTGGAACCTCAACCTGCAGGACCTGCTGATGCCCCTAAACCTGTTCAGCAAGGTCACCGTGGACGGCGCCGGTGCCTTCCACTTCGAGCCCGGCAACTCGCGTGCCGGCGACTACGTCGAGCTGTACGCACCGATGGATACGCTGGTGGTGCTCACCGCCCTGCAGCACCCGCTGGATCCCAACCCGGTGTACTCGCCCAAGCCGGTGCAGCTCACCTGGCACCGGGTGGAGAGCGACGGCATCAGCGTGCTGTGCCGCACCTCGCGCCCGGAGAACGGCCGCGGCTTCCACAACACCGAACGTCTGTACATCTGAGGACCCGACATGAGCCTCGTCGAAAGCTCCCTGCATCCCGAAACCGCCGCGTTCCGTCACGTCATCCCGGCCGGCGAACCCTACCTGTTCGAGGTCAAGGCCGGGCAGACCGTGCGCCTGCTCGACCTGGAAGGCAACCAGGCGGTCGACACCCTGTTCTTCTCGGCGCGCAATCCGCGCGAGCGCTACGACCCGCAGCGCACCCTGCGCAGGCAGAACAACGTCTACCTGACCACCGGCACCGTGCTGTATTCCAACCTCGGCAATCCGCTCTTGACCATCGTCGCCGACACCTGCGGCCGCCACGACACCCTCGGCGGCGCCTGCGCGCAGGAGAGCAACACCGTGCGCTACGCGCTGGACAAGCGCTACATGCACAGCTGCCGTGACAACTTCCTGCGCGCCAGCCTGCACGACGGCCGCCTGGAAAAGCGCGACATCGGCGCCAACATCAACTTCTTCATGAACGTGCCGGTCACCCCCGAGGGCGGCCTGACCTTCGAGGACGGCATCTCCGCGCCGGGCAAATATGTGGAGCTGAAGGCGCATATGGACGTGATCGTGCTGATCTCCAACTGCCCGCAGCTGAACAACCCGTGCAACGGCTGGAACCCGACGCCGGCGGAGGTGCTGATCTGGGACTGACGGCAGCCGCCGTAGGATGGGTGGAGCGCAGCGATACCCATCGATCGAGCAGCCCGATGGGTATCGCCGCAAGCGGCTCAACCCATCCTACGCCCCGCAAAGGTGCAGCCTGCCGGCAACGCACAGTCGCAGGGCAGCCATCCCCCGGGATCGCCGCCAAAAACCGGCAAAACCGTGCTGGCCCGCAAATTGCTCTGTTGATTGCACCGTGCTCGCCCCGGCCTGCACGCTCCTGAATCCGCTCGCACCGAGCCTCCAACCACGGACGACCGTGGTGCAGAAGATTTCCGGCGGGACGACCCGCCACTGCATGGGGCCTCCTCCATGTTCGACAAACTCCTGATCGCCAACCGCGGCGCCATCGCCTGCCGCATCCTGCGTACCCTGCGCTCCCTCGATGTGAAGGGCGTGGCCGTCTACTCCGAAGCCGACGCCGCCAGCCTGCATATCCAGCAGGCCGACGAGGCCTTCTCGCTGGGCGAAGGGCCGGCCTCCTCCACCTATCTGGTGGTGGACAAGATCCTCGCCGCGGCCAAGCAGAGCGGCGCCACCGCCATCCACCCCGGCTACGGCTTCCTCTCCGAGAACGCGGCGTTCGCCGAAGCCTGCGAGGCCGCCGGCATCGCCTTCGTCGGACCGACGCCGGAGCAGCTGCGGGTGTTCGGCCTCAAGCACACCGCCCGCGCGCTGGCGAGGCAGCACGGCGTGCCGATGCTGGAAGGCACCGAACTGCTGGAAAACCTCGATGCCGCGCTGAAGGCCGGCGAGCAGGTCGGCTACCCGGTGATGCTGAAGAGCACCGCCGGCGGCGGCGGCATCGGCATGCGCGTATGTCGCAGCGCCATGGAGTTTTCCGAAGCCTTCGAGGCGGTCAAGCGCCTGGGGCAGAACAACTTCAGCGACTCGGGCGTGTTCATCGAGAAGTACATCGAGCGCGCCCGCCACCTGGAGGTGCAGGTGTTCGGCGACGGCGCCGGCGAGGTGCTGGCCCTCGGCGTGCGCGACTGCTCGGTGCAGCGGCGCAACCAGAAGGTGCTGGAGGAAACCCCGGCGCCCAACCTGCCCGCCGGCATGGCCGAGGAGCTGTGCGCGGCGGCGATCAAGCTGGCCAAGGCGGTCAACTACCGCAGCGCCGGCACCGTCGAGTTCGTCTACGACAGCGAGGCCGCGCGCTTCTACTTCCTCGAGGTGAACACCCGCCTGCAGGTCGAGCACGGCGTCACCGAGCAGGTATGGGGCGTCGATCTGGTGCGCTGGATGATCGAGCTGGCCGCCGGCGATCTGCCGCCGCTGGCCGAGCTGGCCAAGGGACTGAAACCCGCTGGCCACGCCATCCAGGCACGCCTGTACGCCGAGGACCCGGGCCGCGACTTCCAGCCCAGCCCCGGCCTGCTCACCGCGGTCGAGTTCCCGGCAGCCGACGGCCAGGCGCTGCGCATCGACACCTGGGTCGAGGCCGGCTGCGAGATCCCGCCCTACTTCGACCCGATGATCGCCAAGGTCATCGCCTGGGCGCCCACTCGGGACGAGGCCCGCGCCGCCCTTGACCAGGCGCTGGCCGACTCGCTGCTGTACGGCGTGGAAACCAACCGCGACTACCTGCGGCAGATCATCCAGGATGCCCCCTTCGCCGAGGGCAATCCGTGGACCCGTTGCCTGGAAGGCCTCGCCTACCGCGCCAGCACCTTCGAGGTGCTCAGCGCCGGCACCCAGACCACGGTGCAGGACTACCCTGGCCGCCTCGGCTACTGGGCGGTCGGCGTGCCGCCGTCCGGGCCGATGGACGACCGCGCCCTGCGCCTGGGCAACCGCCTGCTCGGCAACGCCGAGGGCGCCGCCGGCCTGGAAATCACCATGAGCGGGCCGCTGCTGCGCTTCAACGCCGACGCGGTGGTGGCGGTGACCGGCGCGACCATCCCCGTCGCCCTCGACGGTGTGGCGCAGCCCATGCACACCGCACTGTTCGTCCCCGCCGGCGGTACCCTCGCCCTCGGCACCATCGCTGGTGCCGGCGCGCGCAGCTACCTGACCGTGCGCAGTGGCCTGCAGCTGCCGGACTATCTGGGCAGCAAGAGCACCTTCACCCTCGGCCAGTTCGGCGGCCACGGCGGCCGCGCCCTGCGCGCCGGCGACGTGCTGCATCTCGCGCCGCTGGCCGACGCCAGCGCCGGCGCCGCGCTGCCGGCAGAACTGTGCGCGCGGCTGCCGGCGGTGCGCGAGATCCGGGTGATCTACGGCCCGCACGGCGCGCCGGAGTACTTCACCCCGGCCTACATCGACACCTTCCTCGCCACCGACTGGGAGGTGCACTTCAACTCCAGCCGCACCGGCGTGCGCCTGATCGGCCCGAAACCCGAGTGGGTGCGCGACAGCGGCGGCGAGGCCGGCCTGCACCCATCGAACATCCACGACAACCCGTATGCCATCGGTGCCGTGGACTTTACCGGCGACATGCCGGTGATCCTCGGCCCGGACGGCCCGAGCCTGGGCGGCTTCGTCTGCCCGGTGACGGTGATCGAGGCCGACCTCTGGCAGCTCGGCCAGCTCAAGGCCGGTGACCGGGTGCGTTTCGTGCCGGTGAGCCTCGACAGCGCGCGCGAACTGGCCCGGGCGCGCCGTGAAGAGTGCGTGGATCTCGCGCCGGCGGCGGTCGAGTGGCAGGCAATCGCGCCGCAGTCGCCCATCGTCCTGGATATCGGTGAGGACGACACCCGCCTGGTCGCCCGCCTGTCCGGCGACACCCATCTGCTGCTGGAGATCGGCCAGCCGGAGCTGGACCTGGTGCTGCGCTTTCGCGGCCATGCGCTGATGCAGGCGCTGGAAGCCGAGGCGCTCGCCGGGGTGATCGACCTGACGCCGGGCATCCGCTCGCTGCAGGTCCACTACCAGCCGGAAACCCTGCCGCTGGCCAGCCTGCTGGAAACGGTCGCCGGGCTGTGGGACGCGGTGTGCGCCGCGCAGGATCTCCGGGTGCCGTCGCGCATCGTCCACCTGCCGCTGTCCTGGGACGACCCGGCCTGCCAGCTGGCCATCGACAAGTACATGACCACGGTGCGCAAGGACGCGCCCTGGTGCCCGAGCAACCTGGAGTTCATTCGTAGGATCAACGACCTGCCGAATCTCGACGAGGTCTACAGGACCGTGTTCGACGCCAGCTACCTGGTGATGGGCCTCGGCGACGTGTACCTCGGCGCGCCGGTGGCCACCCCGCTCGACCCGCGCCACCGCCTGGTCACCACCAAGTACAACCCGGCACGCACCTGGACCGCGGAGAACTCGGTGGGTATCGGCGGCGCCTACATGTGCGTGTACGGCATGGAGGGCCCCGGCGGCTACCAGTTCGTCGGCCGCACCCTGCAGATGTGGAACCGCTACCGCGAGGTCGCGGCCTTCCGCGGCAAGCCCTGGCTGCTGCGCTTCTTCGACCAGATCCGCTTCTACCCTGTGTCCGCCGAGGAGCTGCTGCAGATCCGTCGCGACTTCCCGCTCGGCCGCTACGAGCTGCGCATCGAGAACAGCGAACTGGCCCTGGCCGACTACCAGCAGTTCCTCCAGGACGAGGCCGAGGGCATCGCCGCGTTCCGCGCCCAGCAGCGCGGCGCCTTCGCCGCCGAGCGCCAGCGCTGGATCGACTCCGGCCAGGCGCACTTCGAGATGGAGGAAGTCGGCCCCGACCTCGGCGAGGACTCGCCCCTTGGCGCCGGCCAGCACGGCATCGACAGCCACATCGCCGGCAACCTCTGGCAGGTGCAGGTGAGCGAGGGCGAAACGGTCGCGGCCGGCGACGTGCTGGTGATCCTCGAGTCGATGAAGATGGAGATCCCCCTCACCGCGCCGGTCGGCGGCGTGGTCCGCGAGGTGCGCGTGCAGCCCGGCTCGCCGGTGCGCGCCGGCCAGCGGGTGGTGGTGCTCGAGGAGGCCTGACCCCGCTGATCGTTCCCACGTCGAGGCGTCGAACCGTCCGCGTGGGAACGCAGCCCGGACGCTCCAGCGTCCAGAAGCGGGCCCCCACGCCGGAGCGTGGGAGCCATCGGAACCGTAGGGTGCGCCGCGCGCACCGCCAGATTCAGGGGTGCGCACGGCGCACCCTACGAGGAACCCGACCATGCACCACGAATTCGACCTGCGCCTCGACGCCCTGCGCGCCGCCTATCTCGACGGCCGCACTACCCCGCGCCTGCTGATCGAAGCGCTGCGCGCCAAGGCCGCGGCGCTCAACCCGGAATTCAAGCTGTTCATCCACCTGCTCGACGCCGAGGAGCTGGAGCCCTACCTGGCCGCCCTCGACGACAAGGCGCCGGGCGAGCTGCCGCTGTACGGCGTACCCTTCGCCATCAAGGACAATATCGACCTGGCCGGCGTGCCGACCACCGCCGCCTGCCCGGCCTTCGCCTACGTGCCGGAACGCAGCGCCACCATAGTCGAGCAACTGCTCGCCCTTGGCGCCGTGCCGCTGGGCAAGACCAACCTCGACCAGTTCGCTACCGGCCTCAACGGCACCCGCTCGCCGTACGGCGAATGCCGCAACAGCCTGCACCCGGACTACCCGGCCGGCGGCTCCAGCTCCGGCTCGGCGCTGGCCGTGGCCCTCGGCGTGGCCAGCTTCGCCCTCGGCACCGATACCGCAGGCAGTGGCCGGGTGCCGGCGGCGCTGAACAACCTGGTCGGCTTCAAGGCGACCAAGGGGCTGATCTCCACCGCCGGGGTGGTGCCGGCCTGCCGCACTCTGGACTGCGTCACCTTCTTCACCGCCACCGCCCGCGAGGCCAGCCAGTTGCTGGCGCTGACCGCCACGCTCGATCCGCGCGACGACTACAGCCGCGCCAACCCGCTGTGGAACGACGCCTCGGCCTTCGGCGCGCCGCGCCCGTTCCGCTTCGGCGTGCCGCGCGCGCAGGACCTGCAGTTCTTCGGCTGCGCCGAAGGCCCGCTGCAGTTCGCGAGCGCCGTGCGCCAGCTCGAAGCCCTCGGCGGCGAGGCGGTGGAGATCGACTTCTCGCCCTTCCTCGAAGCCGCGCGCCTGCTCTACGAGGGGCCGTGGGTGGCCGAGCGCTACAGCGTGGCCGGCGAGCTGGTCGAGCGCGAGCCCGAGGCGGTGCTGCCGGTGATCCGCGCGGTGCTGGCCAAGGCGCCGGACGCCACGGCGGTGGAGGCGTTCCGCGCCCAGTACCGCCTGCAGGCGCTCAAGGCGCAGTGCGACCGCATCCTGGCCGAACTGGACTGCGTGCTCACCCCGACCATCGGCCGCCCGGTGACCCTCGCCGAGCTGCACGAGGAACCCGTGCTGCGCAACTCCGAACTGGGCTACTACACCAACTTCATGAACCTCTTGGACTACGCCGCGGTGGCGGTGCCGAGCGGGGTGATGAGCAACGGCCTGCCGTGGGGCGTCACCCTGTTCGGCCGCGCCTTCACCGACCAGTACCTGCTCGGCCTGGCCGACGCCGTGCAGCGCCAACACGCCCTGCCGCTGGCCGGCGGCCGGGCCATCGACCTGCCGGCGCCGGCCAGCACCGCGCGCCACGATCTGGCCCGCGTGGTGGTGTGCGGCGCGCACCTGGCCGGCCTGCCGCTCAACTGGCAACTGGTGCAACGCGGCGGCCGGCTGGTCGAAGCCACCCGCAGCGCGCCGCACTACAAGCTGTATGCCCTCGCCGGCGGCCCGCCGCTGCGCCCGGGCATGCTGCGCGTTGCCGAAGGCGGCGCGGCCATCGCGGTGGAGGTGTGGGAACTGCCGAGCGCGGAGCTGGGCTCCTTCCTCACCGGCATCCCGGCGCCGCTGGGCCTGGGCAAGGTCGAGTTGGCCGACGGCCGCTGGGAGACCGGCTTCATCTGCGATGGCTGGGGCCTGGAAGGCGCCGAGGACATCACCGCCTGCGGCGGCTGGAGGGCATGGCTGCAGGCTCGCGGCTGAAGGCTTGCCAGGGGCCGGGCCAGCACCGCATGCTGGCAGGCCATCTCCGCTTACCTGCCCGCCATGACCGACTCCGACCCGCTGCATTGCCCGCTGTGCGGCCGCCCCAACCGCTGCGGCCAGGCCGATCCGGCGAGCCGCGACCAGCCGTGCTGGTGCTTCTCCGCCGAGATCGCCGCCGAGGCGCTGCAACGCATTCCGGAAGCAGCACGCGGGCGCAGCTGCCTGTGCGCGGACTGCGCGCGCGGCGCCACCCCTGCCACGACCGACCAGAACGGCTGACGCGGGGCTCAGTCCTCGACCAGCGCCAGCCCCGCGCCGGCCCGCAGGCGCTGCAGGGCGCCATGGCCCACCTCCACCTGCAGCAGGTCGCCGCGCGGCAGGCCGCGGGCGCGGGCCAGCAGCAGGCGCATCACCCCGCCGTGGGTGACCACTAGCAGGTGGCGGCCGGCAAAACGCGCATGCAGGCGCTCGAGCGCGTCGAGCACCCGCGCCTCGAAGTCGACCAGCGGCTCGCCGTCCGGCGGGGTGAAGGCGTAGGGATCGGCCCAGAAGCGCCCCAGCCCCTCGGCGTCGCTCGCCATCAGCTCGGCGGCGCTGCGCCCGTCCCAGGCGCCGAAGTCCAGTTCGCGCAGGCCGCTCTCCAGCTGCAGCGGCAGGCCGTGGCGCGCGGCCAGTTCGGCGGCGAAGGCGGCGCAGCGCTGCAGCGGCGAGCTGACCACCGCCTGCCAGGGTGCAGCGCCTTCGACCGCGTCGCGCATCTGCGTCCAGCCGCGCTCGGTCAGGGCATCGTCGATGCGCCCGCGCAGGCCGCCGCCCTGCTCGGTCTCGCCGTGGCGCAGCAGGTCGAGGATCATGGCGCGCGGTCGCTGACCTGGGCCTCGGCGAAGGTCGCCATGCCGCCGTGCAGGCTGCAGGCCAGCCGCAGCAGCGGCACTGCCAGCGCCGCGCCGCTGCCCTCGCCCAGGCGCAGGCCGAGATCGAGCAGCGGTTCGGCCTTGAGCGCCTGCAGCACGTGGCTGTGCCCCGGTTCGGCGCTGCGGTGGCCGAACAGCAGCCAGGGCCGGCAGGCGGGGTTGAGGCGCACCGCGCACAGCGCGGCGACCGTGGTGATGAAGCCGTCGACCAGCACCGGCAGGCCGTACTGGCCGCAGGCGATGAAGGCGCCGGCCAGCGCGGCGATCTCGAAGCCGCCGAGGCGGCGCAGCGCCTCGAACGGCTCGGCGCAGTCGCGCTGATGCAGCAGCAGGGCGCTGTCGATCACCCGCTGCTTGCGCGCCACGCCGGCCTCGTCGAGGCCGGTGCCGGCGCCGGTCAGCGCCAGCGCCGGCAGGTCGAGCAGCGCGCAGCCGAGTGCCGCCGCCGCGGTGGTGTTGCCGATGCCCATCTCGCCGCCGATGTACAGCCCGGCATGCACCTGGCGGGCGCGTTCGACGCTGGCGCGCCCGGCGGCCAGCGCCGCGGCGCACTGCTCGGCGGTCATCGCCGGGCCGTGGGCGAAGTTGGCGGTGCCGGGGCCGAGGGCGTAGCTGTGCACGCCGCCCAGCGGCTCGCCGCCGACGGTGCCGAGATCGATCACTTCCAGGCGTGCCTGCAGCTGGTGGGCCAGCACGCTGATCGCCGCGCCGCCGGCGACGAAGTTGTGCAGCATTTGCCGGGTCACCGCCTGCGGGTAGGCGGACACGCCCTCCTCGACCACCCCGTGGTCGCCGGCGAACACCGCGATCCACGGCTGTTCGAGGTGCGGGCACTCACGGCCCTGCAGCGCGGCCAGCTCGATGGCCAGCTGCTCTAGGCGACCGAGGGCGCCGGCCGGCTTGGTCAGCCGCGCCTGGCGCTGCTCGGCCTTCTGCCGGGCCACATGGTCGATGGGCTGGCAGGGCGCCTGCCACCAGGATTCGTTCATGGTGCATCCCCTTTGAGGATCATGGGCAGCCCTGCCACACAGAAGGTCACGCGCTGCGCGCGCTCGGCCAGGGCCTGGTGCAGCCAGCCGGCCTCGTCGACGTAGCGGCGGGTCAGCTCGCCGAGCGGCACCACGCCGAGGCCGGTCTCGTTGCTGACCAGGACGATGCGCCCGGGCAGCCCGGCGATGCCGTCGAGCAGTGCGTCGCGCTCGCGAGCCAGAGCGGAACTGTCATCAAGCAATAGCAGATTGGTCAGCCACAGGGTCAGGCAGTCGACCAGCAGACAGCGGTTTTCCGCCGCGTGGTCGCGCAGCGCCTGCATCAGCCGGACCGGCTCCTCCACCAGCGCCCAGCCGGCCGGACGGCGCGCCCGGTGGTGGGCGATGCGTGCGGCCATCTCGCCGTCGCCGGGCTGGGCGGTGGCGAGGTAGGTGACCGCCAGGCCGGACTCGATGGCCAGGCGTTCGGCCAGGCGGCTCTTGCCGGAACGGGCGCCGCCGAGGATCAGTTCAAGCATCGAGGGTCTCTCGGTGGGTTAAGGGTAGGGTGCGCCGTGCGCACCAAGCTGTATTCGTGGCGGTGCGCACGGCGCACCCTACGTCAATCCGCACAGCTGGCGCAGCCGCGCGGTGTCCAGATGCATCTCGACCAGGTCGGCCAGGCGCTCGATGTCGCGCTCGCGCAGGGCATGGTAGTCGGGCGTCTCCACCTCGCGCAGACCGGCCCAGCGCAGCAGCGCGCTGCACGCCGCCGGATTCTCGAACAGGCCGTGCAGATAGGTGCCGAGCACCTGGCCATCCATGCTGAGGGCGCCGTCGCAGCGGCCGTCATCGAGGCGCACGACCGGGTTTTCCAGCCCGGCGCCGCGGCTGACGCCGGCGTGGATCTCGTAGCCGCTGACCGCGGCATCCTCCAGCGCCAGCCGGCCGCGCACGTTGCGCAGCTGCTTCTCGGCCTCCAGCACGGTGTCGATCTCCAGCAGGCCGAGACCCTGGCTCACGCCCGGCGCGCCTTCCAGGCCGAGCGGATCGGCGATCTCGCCGCCGAGCATCTGCAGCCCGCCGCAGATGCCGAGGACCTTGCCGCCGTAGCGCAGGTGGCGCCGGATGGCGTCCTCCCAGCCCTGCGCGCGCAGGTGGGCGAGATCGGCGCGCACGCTCTTCGAGCCGGGCAGGATGATCAGGTCGGCCGGCGGGATGGCCTGGCCGGGGCCGACGAAGCTCAGCTCCACCTGCGGGTGCAGGCGCAGCGGGTCGAAGTCGGTGTGGTTGCTGATCCGCGGCAGCACCGGCACCACCACCCTGAGGCGCTCGTCGCTCTTGGTCACCTGACGCACGTCGATGGCGTCCTCGGCCTCCAGGTGCAGGTCGTGCAGGTAGGGCAGCACGCCGAGCACCGGCTTGCCGGTGCGCTGCTCCAGCCAGTCGAGGCCGGGCTGCAGCAGGGCCAGATCGCCGCGGAAGCGGTTGATCACGAAGCCCTGCACGCGCGCCTGCTCCGATTCGCTGAGCAGCGCCAGGGTGCCGACCAGATGGGCGAACACGCCGCCCTTGTCGATGTCGGCAATGATGATCACCGGGCAGTCCACCGCCTCGGCGAAGCCCATGTTGGCGATGTCGCCGGCGCGCAGGTTGATCTCCGCCGGCGAGCCTGCGCCCTCGACCATCACCACCGGGTACTGCGCACTCAGGCGGCCATGCGAGTCGCGCACCGCCTGCATGGCGACGCGCTTGTAGTCGTGGTAGGCGGCGGCGTCCATGCTGGTGACGGCGCGGCCGTGGATGATCACCTGGGCACCGATGTCGCTATTGGGCTTGAGCAGCACCGGGTTCATGTCGGTGTGCGGCGCCAGATTGGCGGCCTGGGCCTGCACCGCCTGGGCGCGGCCGATCTCGCCGCCATCGGCGGTGACCGCCGAGTTGAGCGCCATGTTCTGCGGCTTGAACGGCGCCACCGCCACGCCCTGGCGCGCCAGCCAGCGGCACAGCGCGGTCACCAGGGTGCTCTTGCCGGCGTCGGAGGTGGTGCCCTGCACCATCAGGGTCGCGCCCTGCGCCATCGGGGTGGTCATGTCGTTTCCTTCGGGTAATCGGCCAGCGCGCGGGCCAGGCGTTGCCAGTCGGCCTCTGTAGCGGGCAGGCCGAAGCGCAGGCTGGCCGGCTCGCTGAACAGACGCACGAGGATGCCGCGGCGGGCGAGGAAGTCGTGCAGCGCGGCGGCGTCGAGGCGCGGCAGCCACTGGAACAGTGCGCAGCCGCCGGCCGGCGGCAGGCCATGCGCGCTGAGCAGTTCGGCCAGGGCGGCACCGGCGCGCTGCAGCTCGGCGATGCGGCGCCAGCGGGCTCCGGCGTTGGCGCCATCCAGCGCCTGCAGCCCGAGGGCCCGC
>NZ_SSTC01000060.1 GCF_004801855.1 Pseudomonas sp. A-1
CGCGCGCTGGTGCGCCAGGCGCGCGGCCGCCGCGAACGCTGGCCGGACCGCGCCGCGGCCCGGGCGGGCCTGCATGGCCGGGGGATCTTCCGCGGCTGGAGCGACGCGGCGCTGCACGCCTACGTCGAGCACGCGCTGCGCAGCGTCGAGGGCGGGGTTGAGCTCAAGTGCCGGCCGAGCCGCGAGGCGGAGATCTTCGCCTCCTACCCGCGCGGCATGTGGCGCGCGCTGGCCAGGGTGAGCACGCCGACCCTGGTGCTGCAGGGTGCGGATACCTACCCCTTCGTCGCCCAGGGCGTGGCGCGCTGGTGCGCGCTCAACCACCGGGTCAGCGCGCAGCGGGTGGCCGGCGGCCACTGCTTCATGCAGGAGGATGCGCAGGAGACAGCGCAGCGGGTGCGCGCCTTCCTGCTGGCGAGCGCCGACTGAGCGGCGGACTCAGCGCTGGCGGCGGCGCCAGTCGTCGAGGTTGACCACCCGTTCGGCGTCGTGGTCGTCGTCGGTCGCCGGCTCGCGGAAGGGATGCGGCGCCAGCTCGATCTGCGCCGGGGTGCGGCCGAGCAGCAGCAGTCGTCCCGGGTGGCGCTGCTCGCCGGTGACGGTGAACTCGAAGGCGTACTCGCGGGCCAGGCGCAGGCGGCCGCTGCGGTCGCGCAGCAGGCGCAGGCGGCGGAACGCCACGTTGTCGTCGAGCAGCAGCACGTCCTCGCGCAGGCAGGCCTGGCGCACCAGGCGCAGGGCGTGCTCGTGCACGCCGTGGGCGTGCCACAGCCAGGCACAGACGCCGCCCACCAGCAGCAGCACCGCCAGTTCGCCGAGCGTCAGCATGCGCGCCTCCGGGCGGACTGCGGGCGAAGCGGGTGGCGGTGCGGCATGGACGACCCTCAGTCGTGGTTCATCAGCGCCTTGTAGCGCTCTTCCAGCTCGCGGCGGATCGCGCGGCGCTGTTCGGCCTGGGCGAAGCGGCGCTTCTGCTCGGCGGTCTGCGGGTTGAGCGGCGGCACCGGCACGGTCTTGCCGTGGCCGTCGACCGCCACCATGGTGAAGAAGCAGCTGTTGGTGTGGCGCACCGTCTGGTTGCGGATGTCCTCGGTGACCACCTTGATGCCGATTTCCATCGAGGTGCTGCCGGTGTAGTTGACCGAGGCGAGGAAGGTGACCAGCTCACCGACGTGGATCGGCTGGCGGAAGATCACCTGGTCCACCGACAGGGTCACCACGTAGCGACCGGCGTAGCGGCTGGCGCAGGCATAGGCGACTTCGTCGAGGTATTTGAGCAGCGTGCCGCCGTGCACGTTGCCGGAGAAGTTGGCCTTGTCCGGAGTCATCAGGACGGTCATGGTCAGCTGCGAATTGCCGGATTGCATGGGTGTTCCAGGCTCTATTACGGGTGAAGAGGACGCTACTTTAGTCGAATGCACCCCTTCTGTGTGGAGCAATTTCGCCCTGCGCCGAAACCCGCCGAACCCGCACGCGGCGCGGCTTTGCGCAGCTCCGAGCGGTCGCGCGGCGATCCGCCGGTCATCGTGCCGCGACCTGCGGCGAAATGTCGCGTTCGACGCATTTTGCCAGGCGCGAGGGGCGACCATGGTCGACGATCGCCCCGACTGACGGCAAGGACATTTTCCGGCGGCGCAACAATCCTGCACCGACGCCTCAGGCGTGGCCCAGGTACCAGCGCCAGTCCTGCTCGCCGACCTCGCCCATGAACTGGCGATACTCCTCCTGCTTGATCGCCAGGTAGACGCGGTGGAAGTCCTCGCCGAGCGCCTCGCGCGCCCAGGCCGAGCGCTCCAGGCTGCGCAGGGCGGTCAGCCAGTCGGTGGGCAGGGTCTCGCGCGCCTGCTGGTAGCCGTTGCCCTCGATCGGCGCGCCGGGGTCGAGCCCTTCGCGCAGGCCGCGGTGGATGCCGGCCAGCAGCAGCGCGACGGCCAGATACGGGTTGGCGTCGGCGCCGCAGATGCGGTGCTCGACGTGGCGGCTGGCCGCCGGCCCGCCCGGCACGCGCAGCGACACGGTGCGGTTGTTCACCCCCCAGCTCCTGGCCAGCGGCGCGTAGCTGTTGGCCTGGAAGCGGCGGAACGAGTTGGCGTTGGGGCAGAACACCGCCAGGCCGTCCTCGAGAGTGTCCAGCAGGCCGCCGATGGCCTGGCGCAGCAGCGGCGTTCCCGTCGGATCCTCGCTGGCGAACAGGTTGTTGCCGCCTTCGTCGGCCAGGCTGACGTGCATGTGCAGGCCGCTGCCGGCCAGCTCGCCGAACGGCTTGGCCATGAAGCAGGCCTGATAGCCGTGCTTGTGGGCCACGCCCCTGACCAGGCGCTTGTAGCGCACCGCCTCGTCCATCGCCTGCAGGGCGTCCGCGCGGTGCTCGAGGGTGATCTCCACCTGCCCCGGGGCGTACTCGGAGATCGCCGTGCGCGCCGGCAGGCCCTGGGCGGCGCAGGCGGCGTAGAGGTCGTCGAGGAACGGCGCCAGCTGCTCCAGCTCCAGCACACCGTAGACCTGCGGCGCCTGCGGGCGCAAACCGTTGGCCTGGCGCGCCGGCTGCGGGCGGCCGGCGGCGTCGCGGGCCTGGTCGAGCAGGTAGAACTCCAGCTCGGCGGCCATCACCGGCTGGTAGCCGTCGGCCTGGAGCCGGGCGATCTGCCGCGCCAGCACGTGGCGCGGGTCGGCGACGCTGGCCGGGCGGCCCTGCTCGGGGTGCATGGACACCTGCACCTGGGCGGTCGGCTGGGCGCGCCAGGTCTGCAGCTTGAGGCTGCCGGGCAGCGGCCAGGCCCAGCAGTCGGCGTCGGCGACCTCCCAGACCAGGCCGGTGGCGTCGACATCCTCGCCGCGGATGGTCAGGCCGAGGATGCTGCTCGGCAGCGGCCGGCCGTTCTGGTAGATGGCGCGCAGCTCCTCGCGGCGCAGCAGCTTGCCGCGCGGCACGCCGCAGGGGTCGATGATGAACAGCTCGATGGCGTTGACGTCGGGATGGGCGGCGAGGAAGGCGTCGGCTTCCGCGAGTTCGGCGAAGCGCATGGGGGAATCCTTGTATGGCGGCGGTGCGTAGGGTGCGCCGTGCGCACCCGGGGCGTGGCGGTGCGCGCGGCGCACCCTACGGGCGGCCATGGGCCGCGCCGGAGGTCAGCCGCGCCCGGGCGCGATGCCGGAAGGATACAGGGCCACGGCTCAGGACTCCCGCGCGCCAGGGATGGCCAGCAGCTCGCTCAGCCCCTCGTCGAGGGTGGCGAGCAGCCGGTCGACGTCGCCGGCGGTGGTCTCCGGGCAGCACAGGGTCATGTTGTGGAACGGCGTGATCAGGATGCCGCGGTTGATCAGGTACAGGTGCAGGGCCATCTGCAGGCTGTCGTGGAACGCCGCCTCGGCCTCGGCGCCGGTCTGCGGCGGCGCGGCGCAGAACTGGAACTCGCAGCGCGCGCCCAGCCCGGTCACCGACCAGGGCAGCCGGTGCCGTTCGATCAGCCCACGGAAGCCCTCGGCCAGGCGCGCCGCCAGCCAGAGCATGTGCTCGTAGGCCGCCGGGGTCATCACCTGCTCCAGGTTGGCGCGCATGCAGTGCATGGCCAGGGCGTTGGCCGACAGGGTGGTGCCCATGCCGCTGTGGCCGTGGCCGTGGCTCAGCTCGCTGGCGTGCTGGCGGGCCAGCTGCATCGCCCGGGCCATCTCCGCGCTGCAGCCGTACACCGAGCAGGGCACCCCGCCGGCCACCGGCTTGCCGAGGGTGAGGAAGTCCGGCTCGAGGCTCCAGGCGCGGGTGCAGCCGCCGGGACCGGTGGAGATGGTGTGGGTCTCGTCGACGATCAGCAGGGTGCCGGCCTGGCGGGTCAGCTCGCGCAGGCGCGCCATGAAACCCGGCTGCGGCAGCACCATGCCGATGTTGGTCAGCGCCGGCTCGCACAGCACCGCGGCGACGTCGCCGGGGGCCAGCGCCGCTTCCAGCGCGGCGAGATCGTTGAACGGCACCACGCGGCTATGCTGGGTCAGGTTGCGCGCCTGGCCGATCAGCCCCGGACGGTGCACGGTGTGGCCGCCCTTGGCGCGCACCATGGCCTCGTCGACGGTGCCGTGATAGCAGCCGTCGAACACCAGGATCACCTTGCGCCCGGTGATCGCCCGCGCCCAGCGCAGCACGAAGCGGTTGGCGTCGGTGGCGGTGGTCGCCACCTGCCAGTAGGGCAGGCCGAAGCGCTCGGCGAGCAGCTCGCCGCAGACCACCGCATCCTCGCCGGGCAGCATGGTGGTCAGGCCGTTGCCGGCCTGCTCGGCCAGCGCCGCGGCGACCGGCGCCGGCGAGTGGCCGAACATGCTGCCGGTGTCGCCCAGGCAGAAGTCGAGGTACTCGTGGCCGTCGACGTCGAAGAAGCGCGCGCCGCGGGCGCGCTCGACGAACAGCGGCACCGGCGTCGACCAGTCGCTCATCCAGTGCATCGGCACGCCGCCGAACAGCGAGTGGCGCGCACGCGCGGCGAGCGCCACGGATTGGGGATTGCGCTCGAGGAAGCGCTGGCGCTCGCGGGCGCTGAGGGCTTCCACCGCGTGTTCGGCGATTCCGCTGGAATTCATCTTGAACACCTCGTTGCTTATTTCGCACATGGTTGGCGGGCCGGTCGGGAAAAGTCAATGCGGGGCAAAAACGTGCGACAACGCGCGTCGGCCACCACCGCAATACCCATCGGCCAACTATACTTGCCCCCCGTGGCGCCCGCCGCGCCGTTCCTCCCCCTGCTTGCGAAGTCCTCCGCCATGCGCCCGAAATTCCGCACCCTCATTCTCGGTCTGCTGCTCTCATTCACCGGCCTCGCCCAGCCCCTGCTCGCCGCCGAGCCGGGCCGGGCGGTACGCGACCCGGCCCGCCTGGAGCTGGCCTCCAGCAGCGCCATGGTGGTCGACCTGAGCACCGACCAGGTCCTGTTCGCCAGCCACCCGGATGCGGTGGTACCGATCGCCTCGATCAGCAAGCTGATGACCGCCATCGTCACCCTGGATGCCCGCCAGCCCCTCGACGAGGTGATTCCGGTGGCCATCCACGACACCCGCGAGCTGCGCGGCGTGTACTCGCGGGTGCGGGTCAACAGCCGGATCAGCCGCAAGGAGATGCTGCGCCTGGCGCTGATGTCCTCGGAGAACCGTGCCGCCGCGGCCCTGGCGCACAACTACCCGGGCGGCCACGCGCGCTTCGTCGCGGCGATGAACGCCAAGGCCCGGGCGCTGGGCATGAGCCGCACCCATTTTGTCGAGCCCACCGGCCTGTCCGAGCGCAACGTCTCCACCGCCCGCGACCTGGTACGCCTGCTCAAGGCCGCGCGGCAGTACGCGCTGATCCGCGAGCTGAGCACCACCCCCAACCGCGACGCGCACTTCCAGAAGCCGAACTACGCGCAGAGCTTCTTCAACACCAACCCGCTGGTGCGCAACCCGGCCTGGAACATCGAGGTGACCAAGACCGGCTTCATCAACGAGGCCGGCCACTGCCTGGCGATGCTCGCCCACGTGGGGCAGCGTCCGGTGGCCATGGTGCTGCTCGGTACCTTCGGCAAGCGCTCCCACATCGGCGACGCCAGCCGCGTGCGCCAGTGGCTGGAGACCGGCAAGAGCACGCCGGTCCCGGCGGCGGCGCGCTCCTACAAGCAGCAGCGCATCCAGCAGCTGCGCCTGGCCGGGCAGAGCTAGAGGTCGGCCTCCTCGACCAGCCGCACGCCCTCGGCGTCGAGGGCGTAGGCGGCGTCGGCCAGCTGGTTGCCGACCTTCTCGATGCGCAGGGTGCCGCTGACCCACAGCGGCGCGTAGATGTCGTCCAGCGCCATCCCCTCGGGGTAGCGCACCAGCACGATCTGGTTCGGCGGCGGCGGCGGCACGTGGATGCAGGCGCCGGGATAGGGCACCAGGAAAAAGGTGTGGAAGCGGCCGTCGGCATCGCTCTCCAGCGGCACCGGATAACCGCCGAGGCGCACCTGGCGGCCGTCGAAGGCCGCCACGGTGCGGGTCGAATACATCACCGCCGGCAGATCGGCCTGCTGCCTGAGGCCGCCCTGGCCGTAGAACGGGCTGTCGCCCTCGGCGCCCTGGTGGTCGATTTCCGGCATCGCCTCCAGCGCCGCCAGGTCCTCGGGCGGCATCAGCTCCAGCCAGTCGGTTTCCGGCGGCTCGGCGGCGTGGCTCAGGGTGGCGATCAGGGTCAGGCAGAGGGCGGACAGCAGGCGCATGCGGGTCTCGCGGCGCCGCACGGGCGCCTCAGGATTTCTTCAGATAGCCGAACACTACCAGCAAGATGACCGCGCCCACCACCGCGCCGACGAAGCCGGCCGCCTGGCCGGCGCGGTAGATGCCCAGCGCCTGGCCGCCGTAGGTGGCGATGACCGAGCCACCGATGCCGAGCAGGATGGTCATGACCCAGCCCATCGGCTGGTGCCCGGGCTTGAGAAAGCGCGCGACCACACCGACCAGCAGGCCGATGAGGATGGTGCCGAGGATGCCCATGGCAGAGTCTCCCGCAGAGGTGAAGTTGCCTTCAGCCTAGCCTGCGGGAGCGCTCGTTGCCGGATCGTGGAAGGCCTCAGCCCTCGATCAGCGCCTCGACGTCCCTGATGCGCGCCTCGAGGGTCGCGCGATCGGCACAGCGCAGGGTGGCGTGGCCGACCTTGCGCCCGGCCTTGAAGGCCTTGCCGTAGTGGTGCAGGTGGCAGTCGGCGACGGCCACCACCTTGTCCACCGGCGGCACTTCGCCGATGAAGTTGAGCATGGCGCTCTCGCCGACCTTGGCGGTCGAGCCCAGCGGCAGGCCGGCGACGGCGCGCAGGTGGTTCTCGAACTGGCTGCACTCGGCGCCTTCGATGGTCCAGTGCCCGGAGTTGTGCACGCGCGGGGCGATCTCGTTGGCCTTGAGGCCGCCGTCGACCTCGAAGAACTCGAAGGCCAGCACGCCGACGTAGTCGAGCTTCTCCAGCACGCGGCCGACGTAGTCCTCGGCCAGCGCCTGCAGCGGGTGCGCGCTGCTGGCCACCGACAGGCGCAGGATGCCGTCGACGTGGGTGTTGTGCACCAGCGGGTAGAAGCGCGTCTCGCCGTCGCGGCCGCGCACCGCCACCAGCGATACCTCGCCGGTGAAGGGCACGAAGCCCTCGAGGATGCACGGCACGCTGCCCAGCTCGGCGAAGGCGCCGGCGACGTCGGCCGGCGAACGCAGGACCTTCTGGCCCTTGCCGTCGTAGCCCAGGGTACGGGTCTTGAGCACCGCCGGCAGGCCGATGGCGACCGCCGCGGCGTCGAGGTCGGCCTGCGACTGGATGTCGGCGAACTCCGGGGTGGGGATGCCGAGGTCCTTGAACATCGACTTCTCGAACCAGCGGTCGCGGGCGATGCGCAGGGATTCGGCGCTCGGGTACACCGGCACGAAGTGGGCGAGGAAGGCCACCGTCTCGGCCGGCACGCTCTCGAACTCGAAGGTCACCAGGTCGACCTCGTCGGCGAGGCGGCGCAGGTGATCCTTGTCGTCGTAGTCGGCGCGCAGGTGCTCGCCGAGGGCGGCGGCGCAGGTGTCCGGCGCCGGATCGAGGAAGGCAAAGTTCATCCCCAGCGGGGTACCCGCCAGAGCCAGCATGCGGCCCAGCTGGCCGCCACCGATTACGCCGATCTTCATGGGTGCTTGCCTCAGATTTCGCGGGGGTCCGAGTTTTCCAGTACCGACTCGGTCTGCTGGGTGCGGAAGGCCTTGAGCGCCTCGTGGAACTGCGGGTGCTTGCCGCCGAGGATGCTGGCGGCGAGCAGCGCGGCGTTGATCGCGCCGGCCTTGCCGATGGCCAGGGTGGCGACCGGGATGCCGCCGGGCATCTGCACGATGGACAGCAGCGAGTCGACGCCGGACAGCATCGACGACTGCACCGGCACGCCGAGCACCGGCAGGTGGGTCTTGGCCGCGCACATGCCCGGCAGGTGGGCGGCACCGCCGGCGCCGGCGATGATCACTTCCAGGCCGCGGCCTTCGGCTTGTTCGGCATACTGGAACAGCAGATCCGGGGTGCGGTGGGCGGACACCACCTTGACCTCGTGGGGGATGCCCAGCTTGTCCAGCATGTCGACGGTGTGGCTGAGGGTGCTCCAGTCGGATTTGGAGCCCATGATCACGCCTACCAGTGCGCTCATCGTCGTGCCTCTAGTTCTGCGCCAGCCTGGCGCGACAAAAACCAACAAGCCACGCCGGGCAACCGCGCGTGGCTTGTCTGCGAATGACAAATGCGGGCCGGACAGCGTGCTCGGCCAAAGAAAGCTGCGGAGTATATCGCAAAGGTTCTGTTGACGGGCAGACCCGCCTATCATCGAACGGGGGCGGCCGGCGGGGCCGCTCCCGAGGAGCCGGCCATGCATGCCATCGCCTTCATCCAGGACCTCGCCGTGCTGATGCTGGCGGCCGGGCTGGTGACGGTACTCTTCCACCGCCTCAGGCAGCCGGTGGTGCTCGGCTACATAGTCGCGGGCTTCCTGATCGGCCCGCACACCCCGCCGTTCGCCCTGATCAGCGACGAACGGAGCATCCGCATCCTCGCCGAGCTGGGGGTGATCTTCCTGATGTTCGGCCTCGGCCTCGAGTTCAGCCTGCGCAAGCTGCTGCGCGTCGGCCCCACCGCCATCCTCGCCGCCTTCTTCGAGATCGTGCTGATGGTCTGGCTCGGCTACCAGATCGGCCGGCTGTTCGCCTGGAGCGCGATGGATGCGCTGTTCCTCGGCGCGATCCTGGCGATCTCCTCGACCACCATCATCGTCAAGGCCCTGGGCGACCTGAAGATGAAGCACGAGCGCTTCGCCCAGTTGATCTTCGGCGTGCTGATCGTCGAGGACATCCTCGGCATCGCCATCGTCGCCCTGCTCTCCGGCATCGCCGCCAGCGGCAGCGTGGCCGCCGGCGAAGTGTTCGCCACCCTCGCCAAGCTGCTGCTGTTCATCCTGGTGTCGCTGCTGGTCGGCCTGCTGCTGGTGCCGCGCGTCCTCGCCTACGTGGCGCGCTTCGGCAGCGACGAGACCCTGCTGGTCGCCGTGCTCGGCCTGTGCTTCGGCTTCTGCCTGCTGGTCACCAAGCTCGGCTACAGCCTGGTACTCGGCGCCTTCCTGATCGGCGCGGTCATGGCCGAGTCGCGCCAGCTGGCGCAGATCGAGCGACTGGTCGAGCCGGTGCGCTACCTGTTCAGCGCGATCTTCTTCGTCGCCATCGGCCTGCTGATCGACCCGGCGGTCCTGCGCGAGCATGCCTGGCCGATCGCCGTGATCAGCCTCGCCGTGGTGCTCGGCAAGATCCTCAGCTGCAGCATCGGCGCCTTCGTCACCGGCAACGACGGACGCACCTCGCTGCGCGTCGGCATGGGCCTGTCGCAGATCGGCGAGTTCTCCTTCATCATCGCCGCCCTCGGCGTGCAGCTCGGCGTCACCAGCGACTTCCTCTATCCGGTGGCGGTGGCGGTGTCGGCGATCACCACCCTGACCACGCCCTACCTGATCCGCGCCGCCGACCCGCTGGCCCAGCGCCTCGCCAGGGCCATGCCGCCCGGCGTGGCGCGGGTGTTCGGGGCCTACGGCATCTGGCTGCGCAACCTGCGCCTGCCCGGCCAGCACGCCCTGCTGGCCAGCCTGATCCGCCGCAGCGTGCTGCACGCGGTGATCAACCTGGCGCTGGTGGCGGCGATCTTCCTCGGCGCCGGCTACTTCGCCGAGCCCATCGGCGCCTGGCTCGGCCGCCAGCAGCTGCCGCTGCCCCTGCACAAGGCGCTGATCTGGGGCGCCGCCCTGCTGCTCTCGCTGCCGCTGCTGATCGCCGCCTACCACCGCCTCAAGGCCCTGTCGCTGCTGCTCGCCGAGCTGGGCACGCGCGGCAGCCGCTCCCGCCGGGTGCGCCGGGTGCTCTCCGAGCTGATCCCGCTGCTGACCCTAGGCAGCTTCCTGCCGCTGCTCGCCACCCTCAGCTCGAGCATCCTGCCGCCGACCGAGTGGCTGCTGATCATCGGCCTGCTCGCCGTGACCCTGCTCGCCCTGCTGTGGCGCTGGTTCGTGCGCCTGCATGCACGCCTGCATGCCGCCCTGCAGGAAGCCCTCGACCAGCACGAGCCGCCCGAGCCCTGAGGCGCCCGCCGCGGCCCCGCGGCCTCACCAGTGCGAACGCATGCCGATCGGCACGCGCAGCGGTTCGCGGCGCCCTTCGGCGAGGCCGCACATCTCGTCGTAGGGCGACTGGTGCACCAGGTGGAAGGGCAGCAGCGGCACCTCCTGCAGCAGGTCGCGGGCGTGCTCCACCGAACGCAGGTGGCAGACGCGACCCTGCTCGTCGACCAGGCTGTGCGGGCGGCCATCCATCTGCGCCTCCAGCACGTAGATGCCGCCTTCCAGGGAGATCAGGTCGAGGCTGTCGATGCGCCCGGCCAGGGCGTGGGTGGACAGGTCGTGCAGGTTCATGGCGCTCACCTCGCATCTAATTTGTACAAGAAAAACCGCAGGTACAGTATTTGTACAAAATGGTAGCACGGCAAGCCCGGGCCGCGACCACCCGTCAGGGCGGCCGCGCCGGCAGCCCCTGCGCTCAGCGCCGCCACAGCTGCACCCGCAGCAGGCGGGTCGGTGCCGCGGCCTCGAACAGCAGCAGGCCGCCAGCGTCGGTGGGCGCAGCGACGCCCCCGGTTGCGAGCGTAGCGGCGTCCGCTGCGGCATCTGCTGCTGCGCTCGCTGCTGCGCCCGCTGCTGCGCTCGCACCGAACAACAGCCCCTCGCCGGCGGCCAGGGCGAACGGCCGGGCGTCGGCCAGCCAGCCGTCGAGGCGGCCGGCGGCGCAGTAGAACAGCTCCAGTTCGGCTTCGCGGCGCAGAAACTGGCGGCCGTGCAGGGTCAGCACCTGCAGGCGGTGGCGCCAGCGCGCGCGGCGGGTCATCACGTTGAAATCGCCGACCGGACCGGCGAGCAGCGCGACGCTCACCGCCTGCTCGCCGGCGAACTGCAGCGGCGCGCAATCCTTGCCCAGCTCCACGGGCGCGCCACCGGCGAAGTCCAGGCGCAGGCCGGCGCCCTCCAGCACCAGCAGGCTGCGGTCGACGCCGGCAAAGGCCGAGAACGGCCCGCCGCTGGCCACCTGCGCGCAGCTGATGCGCCAGTCGAAGTCGTCGAGGCCGGCGCCGGGCGGCGCCACGGCCAGCTCGCGGGTTTCGCCGCCGCCGTTCTTCCACGGCCGGCGCGGCGCGGCGGCCAGGCTGATCTTGCGCATGCTGCGGTGCTCCTCTGTGCGGGCGGGCCCCATCGGCCGGCGACAAATGTATATACATAAATGCCGGAGCCGCAAGCACCGCCACCGCGCACCGCCGCCCGCCCGCCTCTTTCCGCCACCCGCCGTCCCGCCGACCCAGAAGCCAGCCTGCGCCTGCAACCACTACGACACCGGCCTTGGCGCGACTTTCCCGCCGCGCACGGCAGCCCCTGGCCGGACCAACGGCAGTCGCAGCTGTTGACGACCTGCGTCCTCGCTCATATTGTATATACAAACAACGCCAACCGAAGGTCATCCGTCCCATGTCCGCATCCTCCACCCCCCGCCTGCTGTGGCGCGACGTCAGCGTCTTCGACGGCCTGCAGGAGCTGCCCGAGCCGATGGCCGTGCTGGTCGAGGACGGCCGCGTCGCCCTGCTCTGCCCGATGGCGCAGCTGGACGAGGCGCGCGTCGCCGGCGCCACTCTCGCCGGGCGCGGCGGGCTGCTGACCCCCGGGCTGGTCGACTGCCACACCCACCTGGTGTACGCCGGCAACCGCGCCGGCGAGTTCGAGCAGCGCCTGGAAGGCGCCAGCTACGCGGAGATCGCCCGCGCCGGCGGCGGCATCCTCGGCACCGTGCGCGCCACCCGCGAAGCCTGCGAGGACGAGCTGTTCGCCCTGGCCCGCCCGCGGCTGGAAGCGCTGCTCGCCGACGGCGTGACCACGGTGGAGATCAAGTCCGGCTACGGCCTGTCGGTGGCCGACGAGCTGAAGCTGCTGCGCGTCGCCCGCCGCCTCGGCGCGGAACTGCCGGTGCGGGTGCTCACCACCCTGCTCGGCGCCCACGCCCTGCCGGCGGAGTACGCCGGCAACGCCGACGCCTACATCGACCTGGTGTGCGAGGAGATGATCCCGGCGGCCGCCGCCGAGAATCTCGCCGATGCGGTGGACGTGTTCTGCGAGTCCATCGCCTTCAGCCCGGCGCAGTGCGAACGGGTGTTCGCCGCCGCCGCGCGCCACGGTCTGCCGGTCAAGGCGCACGCCGAGCAGCTGTCCAACCAGGGCGCCAGCGCGCTGGTGGCCAGCCACGGCGGCCTGTCGGCCGACCATATCGAATACCTCGACGAGGCCGGCGTCGCCGCCATGGCCGAGGCCGGCACCGTCGCCACCCTGCTGCCCGGCGCCTTCCTGGTGCTCGGCGAGACCCAGCGCCCGCCGATCGAGCTGCTGCGCCGCTACGGCGTGCCGATGGCGGTGGCCAGCGACGCCAACCCCGGCACCTCGCCGCTGTTCCTGCCCACCCTGCTGCTCAACCTGGCCTGCAGCCTGTTCCGCCTGACCCCGCGCGAGGCGCTGGCCGGCCTGACCGCCCAGGGCGCACGCGCCCTCGGCCAGCCGCAGCTCGGCCGCATCGCCGAGGGGCTACCCGCCGACCTGTGCCTGTGGGACGTCGCGCGCGCCGCCGAGCTGGCCTACGCGGTGCAGGCCGGGCGCCTGCGCCAGCGCATCTTCAATGGAGCCATTACGAATGAACGTTGATCGCCTGAACCTGGACGCCTGGAGCGGCCGCGTCGACCCCGAGGCCGACAGCCCGCGCTGGCACCAGCGCATCCAGCCGCTGTGCGAGAGCCAGCAGCCGGGCCTGGCCCTGCTCGGCTTCGCCTGCGACGAGGGCGTGCGCCGCAACCAGGGCCGCGTCGGCGCCGCCGCCGCGCCGGCAGCGATCCGCAAGCTGCTCGCCAACCTGGCCTGGCACCGCCAGGGCCCGGCATTCGACGCCGGCGACGTGTGCTGCCTGGACGGCGATCTCGACGCCGCCCAGCAGCGCCTCGGCGCCAGCGTCGCCGAACTGCTCGACGCCGGCCACCTGCCGGTGGTGCTCGGCGGCGGCCACGAGGTGGCCTACGGCAGCTGGCAGGGCATCGCCGCACACCTGAGCACCAAACTCGGCCGCGCGCCGCGCCTGGCCATCGTCAACTTCGACGCCCACTTCGACCTGCGCGACCCGGCCCATATCCACTCCTCCGGCACGCCCTTCGCGCAGATCGCCGAAGCCTGCGCCGCGCGCGGCTGGCCGTTCCGCTACGCCTGCCTCGGCGTCAGCCGCGCCGCCAACACCCGCGCGCTGTTCCAGCGTGCCAGCGAGCTGGGCGTGCTGGTACGCGAGGACTTCGAGATCCGCGAAAGCACCCTGGAAAGCATCGGCGCCGAGCTGGACGCCTTCATCGCCGATGCCGACGCGGTGTACCTGACCGTCGACCTCGACGTGCTGCCGGCCTGGGAAGGCCCCGGCGTCAGCGCGCCGGCCGCCCACGGCGTCTCCATCGCCCTGCTCGAACCGCTGATCGAGCGCCTGCAGGCCAGCGGCAAGCTGCTGCTCGCCGAGCTGGCCGAACTCAACCCCGAACACGACCAGGACCACCGCACCGCCCGCGTGGCGGCGCGCCTGGTCCACCGGCTGTCCCTGCACGGCTGAACCCAACCCCACGCCCCAACAACAACAAGCGAAAGAGGAACCCCGATGAGCACCGTCGATCCCCGCCACGACCCGAGCCGCAAGATCGCCGCCCCGACCGGCAGCACCCTGCGCTGCAAGAGCTGGCTGACCGAAGCGCCGCTGCGCATGCTGATGAACAACCTGCACCCGGACGTGGCGGAAAAACCCGAGGATCTGGTGGTCTACGGCGGCATCGGCCGCGCCGCGCGCAACTGGCAGTGCTACGACAAGATCGTCGAGGTGCTCGAGCGCCTGGAGGACAACCAGACCCTGCTGATCCAGTCCGGCAAGCCGGTCGGCGTGTTCGAGACCCACAAGGACGCCCCGCGCGTGCTGCTGGCCAACTCCAACCTGGTGCCGCACTGGGCCACCTGGGAGCACTTCAACGAGCTGGACCGCAAGGGCCTGGCCATGTACGGCCAGATGACCGCCGGCAGCTGGATCTACATCGGCAGCCAGGGCATCGTCCAGGGCACCTACGAGACCTTCGTCGAGGCCGGCCGCCAGCACTACCACGGCGACCTGACCGGGCGCTGGGTCCTCACCGCCGGCCTGGGCGGCATGGGCGGCGCCCAGCCGCTGGCCGCCAGCCTGGCCGGCGCCTGCTCGCTGAACATCGAATGCCAGCAGTCGCGCATCGACTTCCGCCTGCGCACCCGCTACGTCGACGAGCAGGCCACCGACCTCGACGACGCCCTGGCGCGCATCGACCGCTACACCAGCGCCGGCAAGGCGGTGTCCATCGCCCTGTGCGGCAACGCCGCCGAGATCCTCCCCGAGCTGGTGCGCCGCGGCGTGCGCCCGGACCTGGTCACCGACCAGACCAGCGCCCACGACCCGCTGCACGGCTACCTGCCGCTGGGCATGAGCTGGGACGAGTACGTGGCGCGCGGCAAGGTCGAGCCGGAAGCGGTGGCCAAGGCCGCCAAGCGCTCGATGGCCGTGCACGTGCAGGCCATGCTCGACTTCCAGAAGATGGGCGTGCCGACCTTCGACTACGGCAACAACATCCGCCAGATGGCCCTGGAGGAGGGCGTGAAGAACGCCTTCGACTTCCCCGGCTTCGTCCCGGCCTACATCCGCCCGCTGTTCTGCCAGGGCATCGGCCCGTTCCGCTGGGTGGCGCTGTCCGGCGATCCGGAGGACATCTACAAGACCGACGCCAAGGTCAAGGAACTGATCCCCGACAACCCGCACCTGCACCGCTGGCTGGACATGGCCCGCGAGCGCATCAGCTTCCAGGGCCTGCCGGCGCGCATCTGCTGGGTCGGCCTGAAGGACCGCGCGCGCCTCGCCCAGGCGTTCAACGAGATGGTCGCCAACGGCGAGCTGAAGGCGCCGATCGTCATCGGCCGCGACCACCTGGATTCGGGCTCGGTGGCCAGCCCCAACCGCGAGACCGAGGCCATGCTCGACGGCTCCGACGCCGTGTCCGACTGGCCGCTGCTCAACGCCCTGCTGAATACCGCCGGCGGCGCCACCTGGGTGTCGCTGCACCACGGCGGTGGCGTGGGCATGGGTTATTCGCAACACTCCGGGGTGGTGATCGTCGCCGACGGCACTCCGGACGCCCACGCCCGCCTCGGCCGCGTGCTGCGCAACGACCCGGGCACCGGGGTGATGCGCCACGCCGACGCCGGCTACCAGATCGCCATCGACTGCGCCCGCGAGCAGGGTCTCGACCTGCCGATGATCAATCCGGCGATGCCCAATCCGGTGAAGGGAGCCTGACCCATGACCACCACTCTGCACCTCGTCCCCGGCCAGCTGACCCTGGCCCAGCTGCGCGCCGCCTACCAGCAGCCGCTGCGCGTGACCCTCGACAGCTCCTGCCACGCCGCCATCGACGCCAGCGTGGCCTGCGTCGAGAGCATCATCGCCGAGGGCCGCACCGCCTACGGCATCAACACCGGCTTCGGCCTGCTGGCCTCGACCCGCATCGCCCCGGCCGACCTGGAGAAGCTGCAGCGCTCGCTGGTGCTGTCGCACGCCGCCGGCGTCGGCGAGCCGCTGGACGACGCCATGGTGCGCCTGATCATGCTGCTCAAGGTCAACAGCCTGGCGCGCGGCTTCTCCGGCATCCGCCGCAAGGTGATCGACGCGCTGCTCGCCCTGATCAACGCCGAGGTCTATCCGCATATCCCGCTCAAGGGCTCGGTGGGCGCCTCCGGCGACCTCGCCCCGCTGGCGCACATGTCGCTGGTGCTGCTCGGCGAGAGCCGCGCGCGCTACCAGGGCCAGTGGATCGACGGCCGCGAGGCGCTGGCGGTGGCCGGCCTCGAGCCGCTGACCCTGGCCGCCAAGGAGGGCCTCGCCCTGCTCAACGGCACCCAGGCCTCCACCGCCTACGCCCTGCGCGGCCTGTTCGAGGGCGAGGATCTGTTCGCCGCCGCCACCGTGTGCGGCGGCCTCAGCGTCGAGGCCATGCTCGGCTCGCGCGCCCCCTTCGATGCGCGCATCCACGCCGCCCGCGGCCAGCGCGGGCAGATCGACGTGGCCAGCGCCTACCGCGACCTGCTCGGCGCCAGCAGCGAGATCGCCCGCTCCCACGAGAAATGCGACAAGGTCCAGGACCCCTACTCGCTGCGCTGCCAGCCGCAGGTGATGGGCGCCTGCCTGACCCAACTGCGCCAGGCCGCCGAAGTGCTGCAGATCGAGGCCAACGCCGTGTCGGACAACCCGCTGGTGTTCGCCGCCGAGGGCGACGTGATCTCCGGCGGCAACTTCCACGCCGAGCCGGTGGCCATGGCCGCCGACAACCTGGCGCTGGCCATCGCCGAGATCGGCTCGCTGTCCGAGCGGCGCATCTCGCTGATGATGGACATGCACATGTCGCAGCTGCCGCCGTTCCTGGTGGCCAACGGCGGGGTCAACTCCGGCTTCATGATCGCCCAGGTCACCGCCGCGGCGCTGGCCAGCGACAACAAGGCCCTGGCCCACCCGCACAGCGTCGACAGCCTGCCGACCTCGGCCAACCAGGAGGACCACGTGTCCATGGCGCCGAACGCCGGCAAGCGCCTGTGGGCGATGGCCGACAACGTGCGCGGCATCCTCGCCATCGAATGGCTGGGCGCCTGCCAGGGCCTCGATTTCCGCACCGGCCTGAAGACCTCGCCGAAGCTGGAACAGGCGCGCAGCCTGCTGCGCGACCGGGTGCCCTACTACCAGGAAGACCGCTTCTTCGCCCCGGACATCGAGGCGGCCAGCGCGCTGCTCGCCGCGCGCGGCCTCAACGCGCTGATGCCGGCCGGGTTGCTGCCCTCCCTGGGCTGACCGCCACCTGCGTACCCGTGGCCGGGGCCCTGCGCCCCGGCCCTGGGGCCGCTCGTGCTTGTTTTTCCCCGACAACAACAACTAGCGAGTGGAAAACCCAATGAATGCAATAGTTCTGGCCGTAGTGGTGATGGTCGTCCTCGCCATGCTGCGGGTCTCCGTGGTGTTCGCCCTGATCATCGCCGCGGTGGTCGGCGGCCTGGTTGCCGGCATGCCGATGGACAGGATCGTCGCCGCCTTCGGCGACGGCCTCGGTGGCGGCGCCCCGGTGGCGCTGGCCTACGCCGCCCTCGGCGCCTTCGCCGTGGCGCTGTCGCGCACCGGCATCGCCCAGCGCCTGTCGGCGCGCGTGGTCGCCCATCTGGGCCACGGCGAGCAGGCCAGCGGCAACCTGGTGCTGATCAAGTGGGGCATCCTCGCCGCGCTGATCGTCGCCGGCGCCCTGGCCGAGACGCTGATCCCGGTGCACATCGCCTTCATCCCGCTGCTGGTGCCGCCGCTGCTGTACGTGATGAACCGCATGCATCTCGACCGCCGCCTGGTGGCCTGCGCCATCACCTTCGCCATCACCACCCTGTACATGGCGGTGCCGGTGGGCTTCGGCGCGATCTTCCTCAACGACATCCTGATCGCCAACATCAACCAGGCCGGCGCCGCCCAGGGCTTCAGCGTCACCCGCGACATCGCCCCGCAGGCCATGCTGCTGCCGGCGCTGGGCATGGTCGCCGGCCTGGCCATCGCCGCCTTCAGCTACCGCCGCAAGCGCAGCTACCAGAGCGTGGTGGCCAGCGGCGAGCCGGCGGATGAGGCCGGCGGCAGCCTGAGCCGCCGCCAGGTGGGGATGATCGGCCTGGCCCTGCTGCTGGCGCTGGTGGTGCAGCTATGGACCGACTCGATGATCTTTGGCGGCCTGGTCGGCTTCGCGGTGATCTCGCTGAGCGGGGTGATCGCCTGGCGCGAGCAGGACGACGTGGTGGTCCAGGGCATGCGCCTGATGGCCCAGGTCGGCTTCATCATGATCGCCGCCGCCGGCTTCGCCGCGGTGATGAAGGCCACCGGCGGCATCCCGCAGATGGTCGAGGACTCGGTGCAGCTGATCGGCGACAACCGCGCCATGGCCGCGCTGGTCATGCTGCTGGTGGGGCTGTTCATCACCATGGGCATCGGCTCGTCGTTCTCCACCGTGCCGATCATCACCGCCATCTACGTGCCGCTGGCGCTGGGCTTCGGCTTCTCGCCGCTGGCCATCGTCGCCCTGGTCGGCACCGCCGCGGCGCTGGGCGATGCCGGCTCGCCGGCCTCCGACTCGACCCTCGGCCCGACCGCCGGCCTCAACGCCGACGGCCAGCACGACCACATCTGGGACACCGTGGTGCCGACCTTCCTGCACTTCAACCTGCCGCTGCTGGCCTTCGGCTGGGTGGCGGCGATGGTGCTGTAACCCCGGTGCGCACGGCGCACCCTACGACCGCGCCAACCGTAGGGTGCGCCACGCGCACCATGAACCCGCGGCCAGCCTTGGGTATCATCACCGCCAGCCGCGAACACCAAGGAACCCGCCGTGACCAGCACACCGCGCTACAAGCAGATCGAGGACTTCCTGCTCGAGCGGATCGACAGCGGCGCCTACCCGGCGCACCACCAGATCCCCCCGGAGGAGCAGCTGGCCCGCGACTTCGGCGTCAGCCGGATGACCGCCAACAAGGCGATCCGCGACCTGGTGCAGAAGGGCTACCTGGTGCGCCAGGCCGGCCTCGGCACCTTCGTTACCGACCGCAAGGCCGAATCCTCGCTGCAGGAAGTGCTCAACATCGCCGCCGAGGTGCGCGGCCGCGGCCACCGCTATTCCAACGACGTGCTGCGCTGCGAGGCCATCGCCGCCGACGACGAGGTGGCCCTGCGCCTGGGCGTGCGCCTGGGCAGCCAGGTGTTCCACACCATCCTCGTGCACCGCGAGGACGAACTGCCGATCCAGCTCGAGGAACGCTTCGTCAACCCGCGCTGGGTGCCCGACTACCTGACCACCGACTTCGCCCAGCACACCCCCAACGAGGTGCTGGTCGCCGCCTGCCCGATTTCCGACGTCGAGCACGTGGTCGAGGCGGTGCTGGTCGACCAGGCCACCGCCGCCGCGCTGGGCATCGACAGCGCCGCGCCCTGCCTCTCGGTGATCCGCCGCACCTGGTCGGGGGAGAACCTGATCAGCTACGCGCGGCTGATCCATCCGGGGGATCGCTATAAGTTGCGGTCGTCGATGCGGGGGTTGGGGGGGTAGGGAGCGGCCTCACTTGCCACCTGTGGGAAAGCCCATATGGGACCTGGGAAGTGCACTCATAGTTTTATCGGCTCCCCATAATGTCTCGGCTCCGAATGCAGGACCTCTACATCAACTACCGCCCTGACTCTTGAAAAAACCTCTCGCACCTTGGTACGCAATCCGCTATAAGCACCAACTTCCCCGGCATTGAAGCCTGTGAGACTGACACCATTGGCCTTGCCTATGTAGATGGCCCTCGCATTGTGGAACTCCTGAGAAATCACGATGCCTGAAGCCTGGCCAAAGACATGCCTGAATCTCACTACCGAGTCCAGGGTTCTGCCCCCGGCATAGTCACAGTAGATATCCGCTATCGGCACCCCCTGCTCCACCAGGCTCTGCCGCATATCCTCCGGCTCGTTGTAGTCATGATGCCGATTGTCTCCAGAAACCACGATCCTGGAGCATTTGCCTGCCGCATACACCTGCTTGGCCGCCTCGATCCTGAACTTGTAGAACAGGTTCTCGCCACCACTCTTCAGATATTTTGAAGTTCCAAGCACCAGGCACGCTTTTTCCGTGGGAAGCTCGTCCACAACATTGCCGGAAAAATCCTGATATCGGATCACCTTCAGATTCGCATAGGCGAAAAAAGCCACCAGCAGCGAAACAGAAACAAGCAATAATTTCTTGAATGACATTCCTGTCGAACCTCTTCCTGATGTATATAACGAAGCAAATAGGGTAACCAACGGCGCGATTTTTTCTACCGATCCCAGCGGCGGGCAATCGCTGCGCGAGTTACCCGCCCTGCCGGACCGGGCCGGCATCGCTCCCGGCGCCGGCAAGAGCCCCCGCCCCCTCCTCCAGCACCTTCCACAACCGCCTCACCGCCGGCTTGTGCAGCAGCGCGCAGCGGTACAGGCGGATCTCCAGCGGCACCTGCCACTGCTCGCCGCCGCACACCGCCAGCTCGCCGCGCGCCAGCTCGTGCTCCACCGACAGGCGCGGCACCCAGGCCACGCCGAGGCCCTGCAGGGCCATGCTCTTCAGGCTGTCGGCCATCGCCGTCTCGTACACGGTGGTCGAGCGCAGGCCGCGCTGGCGCAGCAGCAGGTTGACCGAGCGGCCGAGGAAGGCGCCGGCGGTGTAGGCCAGCAGCGGCACGCTCTGCCCGCCGTCGAGGTCGAACAGCGGGCGGCCGGCCTCGTCCACCGCGCACACCGGCAGCATGGCGGTGGCGCCCAGGTGCAGCGAGGGGAACAGCTCGGGGTCGAGCTGCAGCGAGGCTTCCGGGTCGTAGTAGGCGAGGATCAGGTCGCAGGTGCCGTCGCGCAGGGCGTGCATCGCCTCGCCGACGTTGGTGGCGACCAGGCGGCTCTTGATCGTCAGGCCGGCGCGGCGCAGGCCGGCGATCCAGGTCGGGAAGAAGCCGAGGGTCAGCGAGTGGGCGGCGGCGAACTGCAGCATGTCGCCCTGCTCGCCCTCCAGGTCGTGCAGGTGGCGCACCGCCTCGCCGAGCTGGCCGACCACGTTGCGCGCGGTGACCAGGAACAGCTGGCCGGCCTCGGTCAGCTCCACCGGGGTGCGCGCGCGGTTGACCAGGGTCAGGCCGAGGGCTTCCTCCAGGGCGCGGATGCGCCGGCTGAACGCCGGCTGGGTGACGAAGCGCTTGAGCGCCGCCTGGGAGAAGCTGCGGGTGGCGGCCAGGGCGACGAAGTCTTCCAGCCACTTGGTTTCCAGGTTCATCGCGCCTCCGTCGGCCGCAGTCGGATCGCCGGCGTCAAGCCGCCGTTACAGCTTCATTATGCTGATTCGGCATGACCCAGCAAGCAACAGCATTGGCCGCCGATCCGCCACAGCCCCTAACCTATGGGCGTCGCGGTGCTCACCGCCATCCTTCGGAACCTCACGCCATCATGTCCGCTGCTGCATCCTTCCGTATCGAAAAAGACCTGCTCGGCACCCTCGAAGTCCCCGCCGATGCCTACTACGGCATCCAGACCCTGCGCGCGGTGCAGAACTTCCGCCTGTCCGGGGTGCCGCTGTCGCACTACCCGAAGCTGGTGATCGCGCTGGCGATGGTCAAGCAGGCGGCGGCCGATGCCAACCACCAGCTGGGGCACCTCGACGGCGACAAGCATGCAGCGATCAGCAAGGCCTGCGCGCAACTGATCCGCGGCGAGCACCACGACCAGTTCGTGATCGACGTGATCCAGGGCGGCGCCGGCACCTCGACCAACATGAACGCCAACGAGGTGATCGCCAACCTGGCGCTGGAGGTCATGGGCCGGGCGAAGGGCGACTACAAGGCGCTGCACCCGAACAACGACGTGAACATGGCGCAGTCGACCAACGACGCCTACCCGACCGCCATCCGCCTCGGCCTGCTGCTCGGCCACAACACCCTGCTGGCCAGCCTGGACAGCCTGATCCAGGCCTTCGCCGCCAAGGGCGAGGAGTTCGCCGGGATCATCAAGATGGGCCGCACCCAGCTGCAGGACGCCGTGCCGATGACCCTCGGCCAGGAGTTCCGCGGCTTCGCCACCACCCTCGGCGAGGACCTCGACCGCCTCAAGCGCCTGGTCCCGGAGATGCTCACCGAGGTCAACCTCGGCGGCACCGCCATCGGCACCGGCATCAACGCCGACCCGCGCTACCAGAAGCTGGCGGTCACCCGTCTCGCCGCGATCAGCGGCCAGCCGCTGGTGGCGGCCGCCGACCTGATCGAGGCCAGCTCGGACATGGGCGCCTTCGTGCTGCTGTCGGCCATGCTCAAGCGCACCGCAGTCAAGCTGTCGAAGATCTGCAACGACCTGCGCCTGCTGTCCAGCGGCCCGCGCACCGGCATCAACGAGATCAACCTGCCGCCGCGCCAGCCGGGCAGCTCGATCATGCCGGGCAAGGTCAACCCGGTGATCCCCGAGGCGGTCAACCAGGTGGCCTTCGAGGTGATCGGCAACGACCTGGCGGTGACCCTCGCCGCCGAAGCCGGCCAGCTGCAGCTCAACGTCATGGAGCCGCTGATCGCCTACAAGATGTTCGACTCGATGCGCCTGCTGCAGCGCGCCATGGACATGCTGCGCGAGCACTGCATCGTCGGCATCACCGCCAACGCCGCGCACTGCCAGCACCTGGTCGAGCACAGCATCGGCCTGGTCACCGCGCTCAACCCGTACATCGGCTACGAGAACGCCACGCGCATCGCCAAGCTGGCGCTGGACAGCGGCCGCGGCGTGCTGGAGCTGGTGCGCGAGGAGGGTCTGCTCGACGAGGAGATGCTGGCCGACATCCTGCGCCCGGAGAACATGATCGCCCCGCGGCTGGTGCCGCTGAAGGGCTGATCGCCACCCGGTTCCAGGCGCCGCCGGTGTCCTTTTTGTCGGCACAACAGAACGCGCCGGCGGCGCCTGACATCCTTGCGGCGCGCGATGCGCGCCACCCGACAACCGGCATGGTGAGGTCCCATCCCGGTGTCCTTGGGACGCTCATGGCTCGTCCCTTTTTTCTTCCCTCCACCCCCGGAGCCTTTCCGGGGGCTTTTTTTCACAGCACGCGCGCGCCGGCCGCCGCTCACTCGATCTCGAACAGGCCGTCGCGGATATGCGCGCCGGCCAGGCGCTCGCGGATGTCGCCGTCGATGCGCGGGTCGTCCGGGCTGTACAGCATCACCTGGCGGTAGGCGGCGACGCGGTTGATCTCGCTGCCGAGGTAGTCCCACACCACCCGGGTGCAGGCCGGGGTGCGGCGGTCGCCGCTGGAGACGCCGGTCTTCAGGCCGTTGAGGCGGCTGATGCGGCTCTTGAAGCTGGGGATGAGGATGGTCTGGCTCATCTCGTTGCCGGTCAGCGACTCGTAGTCGATGAGGAACAGGCGGTCCTGCAGGTAGAAGGCGGCGCCCAGGTAGCGACAGCGCACCCAGTCCTCGGCGCTGCCGCCGGCGGCGCGCTCCTGGCGTTCCTGGCGTTCGAACAGGAAGTTGCCGCGCTCCTCGCGCAGGTGCACCAGCGACAGCAGGATCTGCCCGGGCACCGACATGCAGTTGGCGTATTCGAAGTAGTAACCGCAGTAGCGCGCCAGGCTGGTGGCGTGCTCGCGCAACGGCTGCAGCAGCTCGAGCAGGGGATCCTGCACGGACTGCGCAGGGCCGTCGGTACGCGCGCCGATCAGGCGGGCGAACTGGTCGGCCGGCAGGCCCAGCTCGTATTCCTCGACACCGAAGAAGTCGCAGATGCGCTTGAGGTTGTAGGGGGTCGGGCGGCTCTGCCCGCCGAGGTACTTGTTGAACTGGGCGCGGTTGAGGCCCAGCTTGCGGCAGACCTCGGCGATGGAACGGTAGTGGCTGCAGAGCAGCTTGAGGTTGTGGCCGAGGTGTTCGGACATGGCGCTGCTCCCATGGTGCGACTGACGCAAATATAGCATCAGGTCGCGCCAACTCGCCGCTACCCGCGAAATTGTCTGACCAGCGGAGTTGGCCAACCATAGCCCCTTCGCGGCGGGCAACGGCAACACCCGGCAACACACTGACTAGAACAACAAGAGAGGCACCCCCCATGCTCGATCTCCTCAACGACCTGCTCTGGAGCAAGGTCCTCATCGTCACCCTGGTCGGCCTCGGCCTGTTCTTCACCCTGCGTTCGTCGGTGGTGCAGCTGCGCTACTTCGGCGACATGTTCAAGATCTTCGCCAGCGCCACCAAGCGCAAGGAAGGCCAGCTCAGCTCGTTCCAGGCGCTGATGCTGTCGGTCGCCGGCCGCGTCGGCGCCGGCAACATCGCCGGCGTGGCGGTGGCCATCATGCTCGGCGGCCCGGGCGCGGTGTTCTGGATGTGGGTGGTGGCGCTGCTCGGCATGGCCACCAGCTACTTCGAGTGCTCGCTGGCCCAGCTGTACAAGCGCCGCAACGCCGACGGCACCTACCGCGGCGGCCCGGCCTACTACATCCTCCACGGCCTCGGCCAGCGCTGGATGGCGGTGCTGTTCTCGGTGCTGCTGCTGGTGACCTTCGGCTTCGGCTTCAACGCCCTGCAGTCCTTCACCGTGGCCAGCTCGCTGCAGGACGCCTTCGGCGTGCCGACCATCGCCAGCGGCGTGGTGCTCGCCGCGATCATGGCGCTGATCGTCTTCGGCGGCATCAAGCGCATCGCCAGCATGGCCGACGTGCTGGTGCCGATCATGGCGGTGTCCTACATCGGCATGGCGCTGTTCGTGGTCGGCAGCAACATCAGCGAAGTGCCGGCCACCCTGGCGCTGATCGTCAAGAGCGCCTTCGGCCTCGAGGAAGCCTTCGCCGGCAGCGTCGGCGCGGCGATCCTGATGGGCGTCAAGCGCGGCCTGTTCTCCAACGAGGCGGGCCTCGGTAGCGCGCCCAACGTCGCCGCGGTGGCCGACGTGCCGCACCCGGCCGCCCAGGGCATCGTGCAGTCGCTCAGCGTGTTCATCGACACCATCCTGGTGTGCACCAGCACCGCGCTGATCATCCTGCTCTCCGGCGTCTACCAGCCGGGCACCGAGATGGCCGGCGTGGTGCTGACCCAGACCGCCCTGGCCGCCCTGGTCGGCGAGTGGGGCCGCATCTTCGTCAGCCTGGCGCTGCTGCTGTTCGTGTTCACCACCCTGGTCTACAACTACTACCTCGGCGAGAACGCCCTCGGCTTCTTCAGCCAGAAGCCGGCGCTGGTCAAGGTCTACCGCGCCCTGGTGATCGCCCTGGTGCTGTGGGGCTCGGTGCAGGACCTGTCCACCGTGTTCGCCTTCGCCGACGTGACCATGGGCCTGCTGGCGCTGGTCAACCTGGTGGCCCTGGCCCTGCTGTACAAGACCGTGCTGCGCCTGATGCGCGACTACGACCAGCAGATCGACGACGGCATCGAGCAGCCGCAGCTCGACCGCAGCCAATTCGCCGACCTCGACCTCGACCCGGCCGCCTGGCCGCAGGCCGGCGAAGCCGCCAAGGCCGCCGCGGCCAGCCCGGCCAAGGGCGGCGCCGCCAGCCGCGCCTGAGTGCTGCGGCCGGCGGAGTCCTCCGCCGGCCGTACCCCCTGCAGGCGCCGTCGGTGCCTTTGTCGGCCTCGACCGGCGGCGCCTGCACCCCTCCCCCGCAGCCCGGAGAATCCACCATGTCCGACACCCTGGGCCGGCTGCTGCTGCTCGCCCTCCTGCTGGTGCCCGGCGTCACCCGCGCCGCGCTGCCCGCCGACTACCGCGTGCACCTGCTGACCGAGAACTTCCCGCCGTTCAACATGGCCGCCGACGGCCGCAACTTCGCCCGCGACGACCAGGTGCAGGGCCTCAGCGCCGCGCTGGTGCGCGAACTGTTCGCCCGCGCCGGCATCGCCTACAGCCTGACCCTGCGCTTCCCCTGGGACCGCGTCTACCGCCACACCCTGGAAAATCCCGGCAGCGGGCTGTTCTCCACCGCCCGCCTGCCCGAGCGCGAGGCGCAGTTCAAGTGGGTCGGGCCGATCGCCGAGTACCACAGCGTGCTGGTCGCCGCGCCCGGCCGCGAGTTCGCCCTCAGCGACCTCGAGCAGGCGCGCGCCTACCGCATCGGCGCCTACAAGAGCGCCGCGGTCAGCCAGCTGCTGGAGCGCCGCGGCATCGCCGCCAGCGCCGCGCTGAACGACCAGGACAACATCGGCAAGCTGCAGCGCGGGCAGATCGACCTGTGGGCCACCTCGGCGCCGGTGTGGCAGCACCACGCCCGCCAAGCCGGCGCCAGCGGCCTGCACGAGGTGCTGCGCTTCAAGACCGATCCGCTGTACCTGGCCCTGCACAGGGACACCCCCGACGAGGTGGTGCAGCGCCTGCAGCGCGCCCTCGACCAGATGCGCAGCGAAGGCTGGAGCGCCTGCACCCGGCAGCCGCAGCTGTGCCAGTAGACCCGGGCCGGGACGGCCGCGGCCAATGGCTAGCTGCCACCCAGCCGCTCCGGCTGCGACAATGCCGGCCTTTTTCGTTGACGTGCGTCCAGGAGCCCGAGCCATGAACGCCCCCCACAAGCTGCTGGTGCTGTACACCGGCGGCACCATCGGCATGCAGACGAGCGCGGACGGCCTGGTGCCGGCCGACGGCTTCGAGGCGCGCCTGCGCGCCGAGCAGGCCGCCCACCCCGAGCGCCCGGCGCCGGCCTGGGTGTTCCGCGAACTCTCGCCGCCGATCGACAGCGCCAACATGAGCCAGGACCACTGGCTGGCGATGCGCGACGCCATCGTCGGCGCGGTGACGGAGGACGGCTGCGACGCCGTGCTGCTGCTGCACGGCACCGACACCCTGGCCTACAGCGCCGCGGCGCTGTCATTCCTGCTGCTCAGCCTCGGGGTTCCGGTGGTGCTCACCGGCTCGATGCAGCCGGCCGGAGTGCCCGGCAGCGACGCCTGGGACAACCTGTTCGGCGCCCTCGCCGTGCTGGCCGAGGGCGTCGCCCCCGGCGTGCACCTGTACTTCCACGGCCGCCTGCTGCACGGCGCGCGCGCCAGCAAGGTGCGCAGCGAGGCATTCGACGCCTTCGCCGAAGTCGCCCGCCCGCGCCACGGCGAGGCGGCGCTCGAGCTGCCGGCCGCCCTGCGCTGGCGCCAGCCGCGCCGCCCG
>NZ_SSTC01000061.1 GCF_004801855.1 Pseudomonas sp. A-1
CCGAGCTGATGGCCAAGCATCATGAGGCACCTGCTTCACTCCAATAACCTTGTTGCACTCAGTTCCTGCAACCGCCGCTTGTCATCCAGAAAATGCGGCTCTTCCAGCGTATTGCCCAGCTGAATATTGAACTTGTCGTAATTGATGTTGTGCAGGAACATGTTCATACGAGCAAGGTTGTAGGTGGTGTGGTTGATTTCCTGCCCGAAAAAACCGTCTTCGATGATGTGCGCATCGAAGTGCTTCTTGGCTTGCAGCAGCAGCGAACCGGAGCCGCAGGCCGGGTCGTAAATCTTGTTGACACTGGTCTGCTTGTGCATGGCGAGCTGAGCAATCAGCTTGGAGACATGCTGCGGGGTGAAGAACTCGCCGCCGGACTTGCCGGCATTGGCGGCATAGTTGGAGATGAGGAATTCGTAGGCATCGCCGAACAGGTCGATGTGGCTGGCATCGAAGCCGCCGAAGTCCAGTTCCGCCACGCCCTTGAGCACGGCGGCCAGCCGGGAATTCTTGTCTTTGACGGTGTTGCCGAGACGGTTGCTGGTGGTGTCGAAGTCAGCGAACAGGCCCTTGATGTCGTGCTCGGAGGGGTAGCCGTTGGCCGAGGCCTCGATGGCCTTGAAGATGTTAGCCAGATCGGTATTCAGGCTCTCGTTGGTATTGGCGCTGGCCGCGACGTTGACGAACAGCTGGCTGGGGTAGATGAAGTAGCCCTTGGTCTTGATGGCGTCGTCTTTGGCAGCTTCGATGTTCTCGTCATCGTCCGCCATGGCGGCGTAGTCGACGCTGGCGTCACCGCCGGTGATGTAGTCGATGAAGTTCTCGCTGATGAAGCGATAGAACAGGGCGCCCAGCACGTACTACTTGAAGTCCCAGCCATCGACGGCGCCGCGCACATCGTTGGCGATTTGCCAGATGCGGCGTTGCAGTTCGGCGCGTTGTTGGATGCTTGTCATGCTGATGGTCCTGTTTCAATTCGTCTGGTTTGGCTCAGGCACGAGGCGTGAGCCAAAGAAAATATGCTGCTGCGGCAACGGCTTGGCCGGGATCACGCGCGGTTTGGCGCATGACTTTGGCGCAGGCCTGGCGGATAGACGCTGTTTTGAGCCAAGTCAGGGCAGGCGATAGCGTGTGCCACTACGCACCCCCTCCTGGATCAGATTTCCCTCTTTCACCAGTTGCTCTACAGCTCGCCGCACACGTGAACGGGGAATTTCCAGCCCAATCCGCTGGTGGATGTTGCCAATCCTGGTGTCTGGGTAGCGGCCCACGTCTTCGACGATCAGCGCAGCCAGACGGTGCGGCTCGATGCGCTTGAGCGTGGTTTCGCCGGTGAACTGAAGGCTGTGCAGCAAGCCCGGATCGACAAAGTAGCGCGTGGCCTGGGTACGCCCGGCGCTCTGCACCAACTGCCAGTCGAGCACGCGTTTGAGCCAGAGCTGAAGAGCTTCGACGCCAGGCAGCTCCAGCATGCTGGCAAGCTCGCGGGCGGTCAGCGCATCGTGCTGGGCCAGCAGGCCCAGGGCAATACGCTCACGCTGGGTGAGTTGATAGGTCTGGTCGGCCTTGGCGATGAAGTCGATGACCTCGGGCTTGAGGATACGGCGGCGCACAGTGACCTGCACGCGGTCGTGGGTTTCGATCAGCTCCGGCATCGGGCGACCTTGCGACAGCAGTACCTCGAAGATCTTGTCGAAGCCGCTGCCTTCGCGTTCCATCAGTTTCAGGTCGTGGAACAGGCGGGCCAGGTGCTCGTTGCGGCGCACTGTGGTGTGCAGTACGTTCTGCGGTGTGACGCCCAGCGGCAAAGGTCCGGGGTTGACCACTTCCAGCCGGTCCGGATGCAGGTTCAGGAAGATGTCGCCACGCTGGGTGTAGGGGCGGTGTACCAATGCGTTGACCAGCAATTCGCGCACCACGATTTCGTCGAAGGCGGGTACGTTCTGGCGGTACAGGCCATCGGGCAGCTCGTAGCGCTCACGGAAGTCTGGCACCTCCTGCCAGACCGCTTCGATCAGCTCCATCGGGCTTTGCGTGTGGTCGTCCCATACCAGCTTGTTGACCTTCTGGCCGAGCTCGTCGTACTTGATGAACTGGATGACTGGTGCCGTGGTCAGTTGGGCACGCTGGTGCTGGCGACCAAGGCAGAGCACGCCCAGGTTGGTGAGGGTCTGTCCTTGCGCGAGCTGATAGTGATCGAGCAGTTCGTCGTCGGACTTTTCCTTGACCGATGCCTTGACGCGGTCTGATGCGCGGAGGGCTGCAAGCAGCTTGTCGCGTTTGCCGGTATCGACCTCGGTGCGCGGAGCATGCAGTGTGGTTTGCGTTTCCCACGGCAATGCGGACCGTTCACTGGCCAGACGCATCACGTCATCGCCGGTGACCGGCTTGCTTTGGTCGGCCACACGCAGGAAATAGCGGCCGTCCGTGGTGGAGGCGACGGCCATGGCGCGCGGAACACGCAATTCTATGTACTGGCCACCATTCGGGGCGGTGACGACATCAGGCAGCACCGTAACGTTGACGGTGCGCTCGGCCAGCTTGCGCCGTAGGGTGTCAGGCAGGTCGCTGGGGATGTGCTGGCCGGCGGGCGGCGCATCCTGGCCATCCTCGATGCCCAGCAGCAGGCGACCGCCGGTCGCATTGGCAAAGGCAATGCAATCCTTGGCGATTTCGTTCCAGTCTGCTGTCTTGCCCGTCACTGCCCGCAAGGACTTCTGGTCGAGGAGCTGTCCTTCCTGACTCATATGATGCCTTCCTCATCTGGGTTCATTTTTCGCTGTCGACCTCTGATGCAGCATCTACCCACGACCCACGGCGATACGCTCGAGCAGTCCCTGCAGGCCCTATCTTGAGGGGTTTGAAATTTACCATCGAGTGACCGTGCAAACACCCTCATGATGGCCGATAGCACACGGACAACCGACCGGCACCATGCCCGTCGCCTGTTAAACTCTCTGCACCGCTCTGAAAGCCTCGAACGACATGTCCCGACTCAATCCCCGCCAGCAGGAAGCCGTCCACTACATCAGCGGCCCGCTGCTGGTGCTGGCCGGCGCCGGATCCGGCAAGACCAGCGTGATCACCCGCAAGATCGCCTACCTGATCCAGCAGTGCGGCATCCGCGCGCAGAACATCGTCGCGGTGACCTTCACCAACAAGGCCGCGCGCGAGATGAAGGAGCGCGTCTCCAGCCTGCTGCGCGGCGGCGAGGGCAAGGGCCTGACGGTGTCGACCTTCCACAACCTCGGCCTCAACATCATCCGCAAGGAGCACGCCCAGCTCGGCTACAAGAGCGGCTTCTCGATCTTCGACGAGCAGGACGTCAAGGCGCTGCTCGCCGACATCATGCAGAAGGAGTACCAGGGCGACGACGGCGTCGACGAGATCAAGAACCTGATCGGCGCCTGGAAGAACGACCTGATCCTCCCCGAGCAGGCGCTGGAGCAGGCGCGCAACCCGCGCGAGCAGACCGCCGCGATCGTCTACCTGCACTACCAGCGCACCCTCAAGGCCTACAACGCGGTCGACTTCGACGACCTGATCCTGCTGCCGGTCAAGCTGTTCCAGGAGCACCCCGAGGTGCTGCAGAAGTGGCGCAACCGGGTGCGCTACATGCTGGTCGACGAATACCAGGACACCAACGCCAGCCAGTACCTGCTGGTCAAGCTGCTGGTGGCCGAGCGCGCGCAGTTCACCGTGGTCGGCGACGACGACCAGTCGATCTACGCCTGGCGCGGCGCACGGCCGGAGAACCTGATGCAGCTCAAGGAGGACTTCCCCAGCCTCAAGGTGGTGATGCTCGAGCAGAACTACCGCTCGACCAGCCGCATCCTCAAGTGCGCCAACGTGCTGATCGCCAACAACCCGCACGTGTTCGAGAAGCAGCTGTGGAGCGAGATGGGCCACGGCGACGAAATCCGCGTGATCCGCTGCAGGAACGAGGAGGCCGAGTGCGAGCGCATCGCCATGGAGATCCTCACCGAGCACCTGCGCACCCAGCGGCCGTACAGCGACTTCGCCATCCTCTACCGCGGCAACTACCAGGCCAAGCTGATGGAGCTGAAGCTGCAGCACCACCAGATCCCCTACCGGCTGTCCGGCGGCACCAGCTTCTTCGCCCGCCAGGAGGTGAAGGACCTGATGAGCTACTTCCGCCTGCTGGTCAACCCGGACGACGACAACGCCTTCCTGCGGGTGATCAACGTGCCGCGCCGCGAGATCGGCTCGGCCACCCTGGAGAAGCTCGGCAACTACGCCACCGCACGCAAGACCAGCATGTACGAGGCCAGCGACGAGATCGGCCTGCGCGAGCACCTCGACGCCCGCTACTGCGAGCGCCTGGCGCGCTTCAAGCACTTCCTCGACCGGGTGCGCCGCGAATGCGCCCAGGACGACCCGATCGCCGCCCTGCGCGGGATGATCGCCGACATCGACTACGAGAACTGGCTGCGCGAGAACAGCTCCACCGACAAGGCCGCCGAGTACCGGATGAGCAACGTCTGGTTCCTCCTCGAGGCGCTGAAGAACACCCTGGAGAAGGACGAGGACGGCGACATGACCATCGAGCAGGCCATCGCCAAGCTGGTGCTGCGCGACATGCTCGAACGCCAGCAGGAGGAGGAGGACGGCGCCGAGGGCGTGCAGATGATGACCCTGCACGCCTCCAAGGGCCTGGAGTTCCCCTCGGTGTTCATCATGGGCATGGAGGAGGAGATCCTCCCGCACCGCTCCAGCATCGAGGCCGATACCGTCGAGGAGGAGCGCCGCCTGGCCTACGTCGGCATCACCCGCGCCAAGAAGAACCTCGCCATCACCTTCGCCGCCAAGCGCAAGCAGTACGGCGAGGTGATCGACTGCCTGCCGAGCCGCTTCCTCGACGAACTGCCGCCGGAGGACCTGGTCTGGGAAGGCCAGGAGGATGCGTCGGTGGAGGTCAAGGCCAAGCGCGGCAACAGTGCGCTGGCGGATATACGGGCGCTGCTCAAGCGCTGAGCATCAGGCGGCCGGGTCACCCTCGGCAGCCTCGACATCCGGGGCAGCGAGCCAATCCCGCCGGCCGCACCCCTCCTGACCGGGAGCCGGCCCTCGCCGGCCTGCCGCCGGATGCTTTCCGGCCCGGAGCCGCGCCTCATGCTTGCGCCCACTGGCCGCCGCGCGCCACAAGTGGTACGAAGGCATCAGCAACCACTCCGACAAACCACCCGCGAAAAAGGAAGGCCGCATGTTTCAATGGAGCCCGCGCTTCGCCATCGGCGAAGACACCGTCGACCGCGAGCATGAGCAGCTGTTCGTCATGCTCGACAAGATCGCCCGCGACATCGCTTCCGGCAACGAGAACGATCAGGAGCTGGATGCCGCCCTGGACGCCCTCCTCGACTACGCCAACAAGCATTTCGCCGACGAGGAGGAGATCATGCTGCAGCACAAGGTCGATCCCCGGCACATCAAGATGCAGCAGATGGCGCACAAGTCGTTCTTCTACGATCTCGGCAAGATCCGCAACCGCCCCGTCGACCTCGGCATCTCCCAGCACTTCGACCGGCTGGTCAGCTTCGTGACCTCCTGGCTGGTGTTCCACACCCTGCGCACCGACCAGGAACTCGGCGTCCAGCTGCGCGAGATCAAGGCGGGGCGCAGTCCCGAAGAGGCCTACGCGATCGCCGAGAACACCAACTTCAACGCCAACATCTACCGCCCGGTGGTCGAGGCGCTGGTCCACCTGTGGACCGACGCCACCGAGCGGGTGGCCTATCTGGAACAGGTCCTGGAGAACAACGGCCTCTCGGCCTGAGCGGCGCCCCGCGCGCGCGCTCCGCTCGGCCGGTGGACCCGGCCGCGCCAGGCAGGCCGCGCCGCGGCTGTGTAACAGGATGTGTTTCACCGCCCCGGCGCCTTGCCGGACGGGGGCGTGCATGCCTGCCGACAACCGTGCAGATCCCCAGGACATCGCTACACTTCAGTGCAGGATCGGCCCATTCGAGACAGAACGCCCGATGCCCGCAGCAGCGCCAGCCGCCCGACCCGGATGGCTGGCCATTTGCAGGCGGGCTGTGTAGGGTGAAAAACGGGTGTCCGCACTGCAGGTTGCAGGCGGACAGGTTTCTTGTGTTGGTCGGGCCGCCACACAGCCGCAGAGCATGAGCAACCATGACCCCGACCCCTTCCCGCAAGGCGCTGCCGGCTGCGCAGCGTATCGCCGACAAGGCCTTCAACGCCCTCGAGCACTTCCTGCACATCGAAGCCGTCAGCGGCATCGTCCTGCTGCTGGCCGCCGCCATCGCCTTGGCCTGGGCCAACTCGCCGGCCGCCGACAGCTACGCGCACCTCTGGCACCTGCCGCTGGGCTTCAGCCTGGGCGACTTCAGCGTTTCCCACTCGCTGCACTTCTGGATCAACGACGCGCTGATGACCGTGTTCTTCCTGGTGGTCGGCATGGAGATCCGCCGCGAGATCCACGACGGCGCCCTCGCCGACCTGCGCCAGGCCGCGCTGCCGCTGGGCGCGGCGCTCGGCGGCGTGGTCGCGCCGGCGCTCATCTACCTGGCCATCGCCGGCGGCGAGGGCCTGCGCCAGGGCTGGGCGGTGCCCACCGCCACCGACATCGCCTTCGCCGTCGGCGTGCTGGCCCTGCTCGGCAAGTCGATCCCCGGCTGCGTGCGCATCTTCCTGCTCGCCCTGGCGATCATCGACGACGTCATCGCCGTGCTGATCATCGCCCTGTTCTACTCGGGCGGTCTCGACCCGAACGGCTTCCTGATCGCCGGCGCCGGCCTGCTGCTGGTGCTCGGCTTCCAGGCCATCGGCATCGGCTCGGCCTGGGCCTACGTGCTGCCCGGCGCCCTGCTGTGGTTCGGCCTGCTGCACACCGGCGCGCACCCGACCCTGGCCGGCGTGGTGCTCGGCCTGCTGACCCCGGTGCTGCCGACGCGTGGCGAGGCTCCGCTGGACTCCGCCAGCCGCGCCCTGGAGGAATTCGCCGAGCGCGCGCGCAACGGCGAGAGCGATGCCCAGCAACTGATGCAGCCGGTCCGGCGGCTGCGCTACGCCCAGCGCGAGCTGCTGCCGCCGGTGGTGCGCGTGCAGCTGGCCCTGCATCCCTGGGTGGCCTACGGCATCATGCCGCTGTTCGCCCTCGCCAACGCCGGGGTGAACCTGGACGGCATCGACCTGAACGGTGGCGGTGCCACGGCGGTGATGCTCGGCGTCGCCCTCGCCCTGGTGGTCGGCAAGCCGCTCGGCATCCTGCTGAGCAGCTGGCTGCTGGTCCGCCTGGGCTGGTGCCGCCTGCCGGCGGGCATGAACTGGTCGTGGCTGGGGCTGATCGGCGTGCTGGCCGGCATCGGCTTCACCATGTCGATCTTCATCGCCACCCTGGCCTTCGCCGACGCCAGCCTGCTCGGCGCCGCCAAGCTGGGCGTGCTGATCGCCTCGGCGCTGGCCGCCTGTCTGGGCCTGACCCTGGGCGGCCTGCTGGTGCGGCGCGCCCGCGCCGCCAGGGCCGGCGCCAGCCGGGGCGGCGACAGCTCCGCGCAGGCGCTGTCGAGCTGACCGCCGCTCAGCCGTAGCGGTTGCGGCTGGCCTGGACGATGCGCGCAGCAGGTACGCGCAGCTGCTGCATCAGGTAGGCGGCGAACTCCGGCGCGTAGCCCTGGCGGGCGACCGCCTGGGCCATGCAGTCCAGCCAGGCCTCGGCGAGCGCCTCGCCGATCGGCCACTGGGCGTGGAAGGCGGGGATCACGACCGGACCGTACTTCTCGGCGAACAGTTTCGGCCCGCCCAGCCAGCCGCTGAGAAAACAGGTCAGCTTGTCACGCGAGGCCTCCAGGCTCTCCGGATGCAGGCGGCGCAGCTCGGCCGCGGCCGGCGACTCGTCCATGATCCGGTAGAAGTCGTCGACCAGGCGGCACAGGCCGTCGATGCCGCCGGCGGCCTGATAGGAGGCGTCGCCGACGCCGTAGGTGGGAGTGCTGCTCATCGGGCGTCCTCGGCTGCAGGGAAAGAGCGCATTCTAGCCTTTCGTCGCTCCTCTCCGGGCAGAGGGCCGCTGCGGTTAGAATGCGCGCCCCTCACCTGCGACCACCATCCGCCATGCACGCCGACGCCATCGCCACCCTGCAGCAGCAGCTCCTGACCGCCCTGGACACCGTGCCCGCCGAGGCGCGCCGCCTGTTCCACGGCCGCGGCCGGCGCTGGCCGGGACTCGAGCACGTCACCGTCGACTGGCTGCAGGGCGTGCTGCTGGTGTCGCTGTTCCGCGAGCCGGAGGCGGATGGACTGCAGGCGCTGACCGCGATGCTGCTGGAGCTGGCCGGCAGCGCCGCCTGGCGGCACAGCGGCGCGCACCACCTGCTGCTGCAGCACCGCTACCTCGCCGACAGCCGCATGGACTGGCTGCTCGGCGCGGAACTGGAGGAATGGCTGATCGACGAGGACGGCCTGCGCTACAAGCTCGACCTCGGCCGCAAGCAGAACAACGGCCTGTTCCTCGACATGCGCTACGGCCGGCGCTGGGTGCGCGAGCAGGCCGCCGGCCAGCGCGTGCTCAACCTGTTCGCCTACACCTGCGGCTTCTCGCTGGCGGCCATCGCCGGCGGCGCCGCCCAGGTGGTCAACCTCGACATGGCCAGGGCCGCGCTCAGCCGCGGGCGCGACAACCACCGCCTCAACGGCCACGACCTGGCGCAGGTCGAGTTCCTCGGCCACGAGCTGTTCAAGTCGTGGGGCAAGGTGCGCAGGTACGGACCCTACGACCTGATCATCATCGATCCGCCGTCGTTCCAGAAGGGCAGCTTCGCCCTGACCAGCGACTACCGCAAGATCCTCCGCCGCCTGCCCGAGCTGCTCACCGAAGGAGGCACGGTGCTGGCCTGCGTCAACGACCCCGGCATCGGCCCCGACTTCCTGATCGAGGGCATGGCCGCCGAGGCGCCGCAGCTGCACTTCGTCGAGCGCCTCGCCAACCCGCCGGAGTTCGCCGACATCCATCCCGACAGCGGCCTCAAGGCGCTGGTGTTCCGCACGGCCTAGGCCGCCGCCAGCGACGAACCCCGTGACGGGCACGGGGTTCGCCGGCGCCGGCGGCGCCGCGGCTAGACGATGAAGTCCGTGGCGGTGAGCACCTGATGGCCGACCAGGGCCACCTGGAAGTCGCTGCCCGGATTGGCGTTCACGTTGCCGTCGATCACCGTGTACTCCTGCCCGCCGATGGTCTCGTAGTGATAGGTCAACTGCCCCGGGCCGGTGAGCGCGGCGCCGGCCGTGGCATTGAACGCGAACGCCTGGTTGCCCCAACTGCCGGTGTTGGCATCGATGGTCGAGAAGTCCAGCTTGTCGACGCCGCTCTGGAAGTCGGTGATGACATCCCGCGCGGCCGCTCCCACGCCCGACTCGCCGATGGCGTTGAAGTCGAAGCGGTCGGCGCCCGCCCCGCCGCTCAGCACGTCGGCGCCGGCCCCGCCGGTCAGCGTGTCGTTGCCGCCGCCGCCGCTCAGCCGGTTGCCGGCAGCGCTGCCGGTGATGCTGTCGTTGCCGGAGCCGCCGATGAAGTTCTCGATGCTGCTCAGCGTGTCGCTCAGCGCCGTCGTGCTGCCCGTGCCGCCCACCACCACGCCGAACGCGCCGAGGTTCACGCTCAGGTCGGCGGTGGCCGCCGAATAGTCGACGGTATCGACGCCCACACCGCCCTGGATGTCGTCGCGGGCATTGTCGCCGTGCAGCACGAAGGTGTCGTTGCCGCCATTGCCGAGCAGCTGGTTGGCGCCGACGGCGTCGCCGATCAGGTTGTCGCCGCTGCTGCCGCGCACGTTCTCGATGCCGGACAGCGTGTCGCTGCCGGTCTCGGCACTGAAGGCCGTGCCGGCGCCGAGGTCGACGCTGGCCGCCGCCGTGGTCGCCGACAGGTCGTAGGTGTCGATGCCGGCGCCACCCAGGTAGGCATCGTCGCCGTCGCCGACGCTCGCCCGCAGCGTGTCGTTGCCCGTGCCGCCGTCCACGGTGTCGTTGCCGGCACCGCCGGTGAGGATGTCGTTGCCGCCCAGCCCCAGCAGGATGTCGTTGCCCGCACTGCCGGACCTGACGTTGCCGGTGTCGGTCCCGGTGATGAAGGCGGTCTCCGCGGAGACGAAGCTGTAGCTGCCGAACGGATCGGCATAGCTGGAGGTCACCCGCACGCTGGTATTGCTCTGGTTGCTCAGCGTGGCCCCTGTGGCGCCGGCGATGTTCACCCAGTTGCCGTTGACCAGCCGCTGCCACTGGTAGCGGACGAAGCCGCTCATGCCGTCCGGATCGGCCAGGGTATTGCTGGCCGTGAGGCTCGCCGACGCGTTGCCGCTGGTGTAGCTGGCGATGTGCAGCGCCCCGCTGGCGGTCTCGTTGACGTTCTGCACGGTCACCGCCAGAGCCTGGGCATCCACGGCGATGCCGTCGCTGACCTGGACGATCAGCTCGTAGACGTTGTTGCCGTCGGCATCCGCCGGCGCCTCGAAGTCGGGCGCGGCCACGAAGCTCAGCACGCCGGTCGCGGCGTCGATGGCGAAGCGCGCCGCATCGGCCCCGCCGCCGATGGAGTAGGTCAGCACGCTGCCGGCATCGGCGTCGGTCGCCGTGACCGTGGTCAGCGCCGTGGCGTTCTCGGCCACGCTCAGCGCCGCCGTCTCGCCGCCGCCGTCCGAGGTGATCTGCGGCGCGCTGTTGAGCAGCTGGGCCTGGCCCACGGTGGCATCGGCGAAGCGGAAGTTCTCCACGCCGACCACCAGGTCCGTGCCGTCGCGGCCGGCCACCGTGTCGCTGATCCGGAAGGCCGTGATGGTGGCGGGGCCGGACGCGGCGACCACCGTGCGGGTGGCGAGGTCGAAGAAGATCCGCTCCACGCTGTAGTCGGCGCGGTTGCCGGCGAACACCGCGGTGTCGGCCGCGCCGGCCGTGCCGCCGTCGCCGACCGTGACGCTGTCGGCGAGATCGCTGCCCGCCACACCGTTGCGCCACAGCCGCGTGAGCTGGCTGCCACCCAGCTCGAGGTCCTTGAAGGTGGCCGACTTGAGCATCTCGGTGAAGTGCTTGTCGAAGCCGGGGCCGGCGGCGTCGAGCAGGCCGTTGTTCTGGATGAAGCCGTCGGCCCGGTGGCTGGCGCCATCGACGTAGTGATCGTAGCCGCCGGCGTAGGTGCCGATCAGGCTGTCCAGGCGGATGCCATCGCCGATCAGCAGGTCGTTGCCGCTGCCGCCGGTCAGCTGGTCGTCGCCGCTGCCGCCGATCAGCCAGTTGCCGTTGGCGTCGCCGAGGATGCGGTCGTTGCCCTGGCTGGCGATCACCCCCTCGATGCCCACCCAGGCCGGGAAGGGCGTGGTGCCGTCGATGGCGGCGATCGGGTTCTGCTGGGTCGAGAAGTCCACGCTGACGCCCTGCGGCGACCAGGCGTGGTCGCTGAAGTCGATCAGGTCGAAGCCGACGCCCTTGCCGTCGTTGCCGCGGTCGCTCTTGCCGTCGCCGCCCAGCACCTCGTCCGGGCCGCCGCCCATGGCCTGGGAGAAGGGTCCGGGACGCAGGATGTCGTCGCCGTCGAGACCGGCCGAGATGTCCTGGTCGTCGCCGCCGATGATCAGGTCGTCGCCGCCGTCGCCCCACAACAGGTCGCCGCCGATGCCGCCGTCGATGATGTCGTTGCCGTCGCCGCCATGGGTGAAGGCGTCGGTGTCGCCCTCGCCGAAGATGAAGTCGTCGCCCGCCTCGCCGGACAGCTTGTCGATACCCACCCCGCTGTGCAGGATGTCGTTGCCCTCGCCGCCGATCACCTGGTCGACGCCGGCCGCGGCGACCGCGGTCTGTTCGCCGCTCACGTAGTCGTCGCCGGCGCCGCCATCGAGCAGGTCGCCGCCGTCGCCGCCGAGGATGCGGTCGTCGCCGTCGCCGCCGTAGATGCGGTCGATGCCGTTGCCGCCGTAGAGGATGTCGTTGCCGCCTTCGCCGTAGACGGTGTCGTCGCCGCCCCAGGCGTAGATCAGGTCGGCGTTGTCGCTGCCGACTATCACCTCGTGCGCCTCGGCGCCGCTGTTGGGCGTGCCGTCGAGGTTGAGGCCGCCGTTGATGGCGGTGGTGCCCGAGGTGGCCGCACTGTCCTCGACGCGCAGGTCGCGGACGTACTGCACGCCGTTGACGCTGACGATGGCGCCGTTGCCGGTGGTGGCGCTGCCCTTGGTGGAGTAGATGCCCAGCGTCGGGTTGGCAGCCAGCACGTCACCGTACTTGTGCTCGGTCCTGGCGTTGGCCGCCGCCGTTTCCGACAGGTCGTAGTACTTGTCGGCGTAGGCGAACACGCTGCCGTTGAGGTGCTCGAGGCCGGTGTTGCGCTCGACGATGTCCTTGAACTGCTCGTTGACGATGCCTTCGCCCATCTGCAGCTGGTCGAGGCGGTACAGGTAGTAGAAGCGGTCGCCGTTCATCAGCCGGCTGATCTGGTCGGCGAACACCGTGTCGAAGGTCTCGCCGAGCAAGCCGCCGGTGACGTGCACCTCGGCCAGGCCGCCCAGCCAGGTGTCGATGTGCCGGAAGCCGTCCACCCCGTAGAGCGAGGCGTCGGTGTTCTGCAGGAAGTCCAGCGCCTGCTGGTAGGTGTAGCCCAGGGCGGCGGCGTCGCCCTCGGCGATGCTGCCGTTCTCCAGGCCGATCAGCGCCGCGGCGCGCTCGAGGTTGCCGTCGAACGAGTAGGCGGCGATGAAGTTCACCAGGTTGTCCGGGTGGATCATGTTGGCGCCGAAGTCGGCCCAGCTGGCGTACTCGCTGAGGCCGATGGCCTTGCGGAACTCGTTGAGGGTGGGGATGCCGAGGTCGCGGCCGCGGGCGATGTTGATCGCCGCCAGGTCCAGCGGCATGCCCAGCAGGCCCTGGTTGAGCGCCGGGGTGACGAACTCGTCGATCTCGTTGGCCTGCTGGTGGGTCATGCCCAGGGCGATGGCGGCCGCGCCCTTCTGCGCGAACAGCTCGGGCGACAGGAAGGCGCGCTCCAGCGCCACGCGCATCACCGCGCCGGTGATATCGCCGTCGGGATCGATCAGGTCGATCGACTCGCGCAGCGTGCTGTGGCCGAAGCGGTAGGCCACCTGGGCGAAGTCCAGGCTGACGTCGGCCTGCTCGCCGCTGTTGTAGCCGACGAACTCGGCGATGTTGGGGGTGATGGTGCGGGCGAACTGGTCCACCGCGGTGTGCTGGTATTCCATCTCGACGGTGATCTTGGCGGCGTGGAACAGCCTGGCTTCGTCCCAGGCGATGGAGCCGTCGGCGTTGAGGTAGTTGCCGTTGGCGTCCTGGCTGGCGGTGGCCACCTGCCATTCGTGGAGCAGGTCGTGGTCGTAGGTACCGTGCTGGTCGAGCCGCTCCTGGCGCAGGTCCTCGGCCGTGACGGCCGCCTGGATGTTGCGCACCTGGAAGTTGTGCTCCTCGTGCCAGACGTGGTGGACCGCGGTCAGGCCGATGTTCTCGTTCACCCGGCCGTCGCCGGCGATGTAGTGGTCGCCCACCGCGGCCAGCAGCAGGTCGCCGACCGCGGCACGCACGGCCGGGTCGATGGCGATCACCCCGGGACCGGCCTGCATGCTGGTCTTGATGCTGAAGTCGGCGAAGTTCACCCACAGGGCCAGCGCGCTGGCGCCGGTCAGGGTCATGGCCGGCGAGCCCGGACCCATGGCGCCGGCGGGCAGTCTGAGTTCGAGATAGCCGTCGTTGGCCCCGGCGCCGTCGACGTAGGCGAAGTCGTAGCCGGCGCCCAGCGCCTGGGCCGCGGCCTTGAGGGTGGCGATGGCGGCGGCGAAATCGGCGGCCGCGTCCGGGTTCAGCGGGTTCTCGAAATGCGCCTCGTCGAAGCGCGGGTTCATGTCGAGGATCAGCGCCTGGCCGGAATTGCCCGCCTCCGCGCCGGTCGCCACGTGCCCTGCCGCGTCACGGTTGCGCAGGTTGGCCACGTCCTCCCAGCTCAGGTCGTCACGGCCGGTGGCGATCAGGTGCGCGCGCAGCTCGTTGAGCGTGGGCAGGGTGGCATGGGTCGTCTCGCCGAAGGCGTTCTGCCAGGCCGCCGAGGTGTTGCCGTCGAGCATGTGGGCGCCGGCGTGGAAGCTCGCGCCGTTGTCGGTGGACACCCACTCGCGCAGCAGGTCGGTCACTTGCTGGCTGGAGCCGTAGGTCTGGCTCTGGTCGATGTAGGGCGAGGTGTGGTTGACCCACTGCGGCGTGCCGTCGGCGGTGAAGCCGCTGACGTCGGCACGGGTGATGACGATCTTGCTGGCCGGCTGGCCGGTGGTGGGATCGATGACGCCGTACAGCGGATCGTCCGGCGCCAGGTTGATGGTGATCCGGGTGCCGTCGCCGCCCTTGCCGACGAAGTCGAGGCCGTGGTCGAAGAACTGGCCGAACAGCACGAACCAGCCGTTGACCGGCGCCATGCCGGGGTTCTGCGCGCCGACGAAGAATTCGTTGCTGGCCGAACCGTCCTCGTTGACCGGGCGCTGGGCGTCCTGCTGACCGAGCGCCTCGAGCAGGCCGTAGTCGGCGACCTGGGTGAAGCCGTTGGCGTCCTTGACCAGGTGGCTGCCGCCGGGCTCGGTCTGGAAGGTCACGCCGGCCGTGGTGGTCAGCTGGCTGATCATCCGCGGCGTGTAGTCGACGACGTTCTGCACCGGCGAGGCCTCGTCGACGTCCGGGGTGGACAGGTCGTCGCCGCGCTTGGTGTAGTCCGCCGCAGCCGGGTTCGGACTGGTGGCGAACTTCAGCGCGTAGAAGGCATTCGGATCGCCGGCATCCAGCGGCCTGACGTACTGGTCGTACACCACCTGGGTGCGCTGCAGGAACGGCTGGTCGACCGCCCCCCAGGTGGCATTCACCAGGTACAGGTTGTTGTTCAGCCCGGACGGATCGCGCAGGCCCTGGGCGGCGGTCACCGCGGCATAGGACTGGCCGTAGGCGGCGATGTTGGCCGCCGGGCTGCCCAGATCCTGATAGGCAACCCCCTTGGCGTTGTACACGGTGCCGGTTCCGTCCCAGTTGATGACGGCATTGCCAGCGGCATCGTACAGGGGGCGGAAGTTGATCTGGTCCCGCATGAAGTTCAGATCGGAAAGATTGAAGCGGAAAGGTTTGAGAACATAACTGGTGGCCATGATGTTTTCCCCTGGCGATTGAATCCCATAACTTCGGATCCGCCTCCGCGAGTCCGGAGTTATTCCTTGCCGGCGAACTTCACCATGTATATCCACGCCGGACTTTCGCTGCGCAAAGAGCGACTTCCCCTCCCGCCCGGACAATCGCGAAATGCGCCCCGAAGTTGCCGATTAGTGCCGCATTCTTTTTTGCCCGACAGTCGTGCGCCCCATCTCCCGTATGGTGATAGTCTTCATCCGTCACCTGTCTGTAGAGTCTAGGGGCGTGCGGAAAATGGCGAAGAACGAAAAGGTCCAATCGAATTCGGCGACTTCAGGCCCGGTCGCTGCTCGGACCTTGGTCGGAGGCGCTCGCCATTCCCGCCAGGGAAATCGCGGCAGGCCGGACCTGCCGCACGGCGCCAGCCACGGCATGAGCCGCTCCACCCAGTTCCTCGTCGCCGCCGCGCTGACCCTCGGCCTGACCATGACCTTCGTCGGCAACCTGGTCAGCGCGCGGGTGCAGAGCGCCGCCCTGCAGAGCGCGGCCGAGGCCGGCGCGCTCTACATGGAGGCCTTCCTGGAACCCTACGTGCAGGAGCTGAGCAGCACCGCCACCCTCTCGCCGCAGAGCACCCGGGCGCTCGACCAGCTGACCCGCAGCCCGTCGCTCAGGCGCCACGTCGCCTCGGTGAAGATCTGGCGCACGGACGGCACCGTGGCCTACAGCACGGACAAGTCGATCACCCACCGCAGCTTTCCCATGGACGAGATCGCCGGGGCGCTGGCCGGCCGGGTGGTCACCGCCCTCGAGGATCTCGAGCAGGAGGAGAACGACTTCGAGCGCAGCCTCGCCATCCCCCTCTACGAGATCTACGCCCCGCTGCGCGCCGCCGACAGCGGCAAGGTCGTCGCCGTCGGCGAGTTCTACGAAAGGGCCGACGGGCTCGAGAAGGAAATCGGCCGGGTGCGCCGGCAGGTCTGGCTGGTGGTCGGCACCGCGACCCTGGCCATGCTGGGGCTGATCTACTTCTTCGTCCGCCGCGGCGACCGGATCATCCAGCACCAGCGCATGGCGCTGAACGCGCGCGTGATCGCCCAGGCCCGCCTGCATCGCAAGAACGCCAAGCTGCAGAAGCGGATCACCAATGCCACCCACGAGTTCTGGAAGATCAACGAGCTCACCCTCAGGCGCCTCGGCGCCGACCTGCACGATGGCCCGGCGCAGCTGCTGACCCTGATCCTCATCCGCCTCGACGACCTCGCCGAGCAGCTCGGCGCGGCCCATGGCACCCCCGGCGAGGAGTACGAGACGATCAGGGGCGCCGCCCAGGATGCCCTGCGGGAAATCCGCGACATCTCCCGCGGCCTGGCCCTCCCGGAGGTCAACGACCTGACGCTGCACGAGGAGCTGCAGCTCGCCGCCCAGCGGCACATGCAGCGGACCTCGACGGCGGTCGAGCTGGCGCTGGCGCCGCTGCCCCCGAGCGCGCCCCTGCCCCTGAAGATCTGCATCTACCGCTTCGTCCAGGAATGCCTGAACAACGCCTTTCGCCATGCCGATGGCGCCGGCCAGATGCTGGCCGCCAGCTATGGCAACGGACTGCTGAGCGTGCAGGTATCGGACCGCGGACCGGGGATGCCGGCGAGGGCGCCGGAGGTGGGGGGCGGCGACAATGCCCGCCTGGGCCTGGCCGGCCTGCGCTATCGGGTGGAATCGCTCGGCGGCTTCTTCACCATCGACTCGCAGCCGGGACAGGGCACCACGGTGAAGGCGCAATTCAGACTGTAGCGCGGCGCAGGATGCCGGAACTTCACGATTCCTTGGAGTCGTGCAGCGACGCCCCGAAGATCATCCGCCCCATGCTTTCGCGCTCCCAGTAACGGCGCAGGGCGGCGACCGCCTCGACGCGGTTGCGGGCATTCAACTTCTGCATGACGCAGGTCATGTAGTGTTTCACCGTCTTCTCGCTGATCGCCAGTCGCCAGGCAACTTCCTTGTTGGTCAGCCCGTTGGATACTTCGCGAATGACCTGCTCCTCACGGTGGGTCAGCCTGACGCCTTTCTTGTCGGCTTCCTGCCTGCCGAAGTTCTGCAGCAACTTCTTCTCCAGCGCCGGACTTATGTAGATGGCCCCCATGGCCACGATGCGGATGGCCTGCACCAGATCCGGCCCGCTGATGCCCTTGAGCAGATATCCCTTCGCCCCGGCCTCGAGCGCGCAGCAGGCATCCTCCTCCGACTCGGAGACGGTGAGCATGATGATCTTGACGGCAGGCAGGCGCGAGGCGATCGCGCGCACCGCGGCGAAGGTGTCGCCGGGCATGTTCACGTCCATCAGCAGGACATCCGGAGCGAGGCGCTCGGCGATCGACTGCGCCTCGTCGGCGCTGCCGCCCTGCTCCACCACCTTGAGATCGGCCCGCTTCCTGAGGGTGTTGACGACGCCCTCGCGCAACAGCGGGTGATCGTCCACGACACCAATCCTGATCTGCATGGAAAGATCCTTCTCTAGCCCCCATCCCGACCCTCTCGGCGCCCCGCGCCCGCGGACCGCGCCGCTCGCCGGTCGCAACCGTTCGCCCCGGGCGGGACGGACGCCCGCCGGGTTGCCGGCCTTTTCTGGCAGCGTAGCAGGCCGCCGGCGCGGCGCCGCTACGCTCGTCGGCTCGCACCGCCGCAGGCGCGCTCCGCGTGCGGGCACCCCGGACTTAGGTCCGACGATTTCGCCCCGCCAAACGGCCGTCGCAGGGACCGCCAGCCCCCGCCAAGCCCTTGTTTTCACTGGACCTTCCCGCCGACCGAAGCGCAGGCAGCGGCTCCGCGCCGGCCCGCCGCGCTCGCCGCACGGCGCCTCCCGCCTAAGCTGACCCTGAAAGCCGTGACAGGGCCGTTGCGCCGCGGGACCCGCCCCGGAAGGGCCGGGCCTGCCGCACGGGATCGCCCATGATCCGCTGCCGTGGATGAGCACGATGGACCGCAAACCGAAGCCACGCTCCGAACTCGCCGAGGCCCTGTTCAGCCTGCGCCATACCTTCTACGCGCTGGCCGGCTTCAGCGGGGTCATCAACCTGCTGATGCTCACCCCAGCGGTCTACATGCTGCAGGTCTACGACCGCGCCCTGGTCAGCGCCAACTCCACCACGCTGCTGATGCTGACCCTGCTGATGGTCGGCCTGTACGTGCTGCTGGCCCTGCTCGAGACGCTGCGCAGCCGGGTGATGATCCGCGTCGGCAACCGCCTCGACATGAGCCTCAGCCGCCGGGTCTTCCGCGCCGCCTTCGAGCGCAACCTGAGCCGCGCCGGCGGCAATCCGGCGCAGGCCCTGCAGGATCTCGCCCAGGTGCGCCAGTTCCTCACCGGCAACGGCCTGTTCGCCTTCTTCGATGCGCCCTGGACGCCGATCTACCTGTCCATCGCCTTCCTCGTCCACCCCCTGCTCGGCTTCCTCACCCTGGCCGGCTCGCTGCTGCTGGTGGCGCTGACCTTCCTCACCGAGCTGGCCACCGCCAAGCCGCTGGCCGAGGCCAACCAGGCGAGCCAGGCCTCGGCCAGCTTCGCCAACAACAACCTGCGCAACGCCGAAGCCATCGCCGCGCTGGGCATGCTGCCGGCCATCGGCCGGCGCTGGTTCGCCAGCTACCTGCGCATCCTCGACAAGCAGACGCTCGCCTCGGACCGCGCCGCCTGGATCGGCGGCCTGGGCCGCTTCGTGCGGCTGACCCTGCAGTCGCTGATCCTCGGCGCCGGGGCGCTGCTGGCCATCGACGGGCAGATCACCCCGGGCATGATGATCGCCTGCTCGATCCTCAGCGGCCGGGCGCTGGCGCCGGTCGAGCAGGTCATCGGCGCCTGGCGGCCGCTGCTCGGCGCCCGTCGCGCCTGGGGCCGCCTGCGCCAGCTGCTGGAGGACTTCCCGACCCCGCCGGCGGCGATGCCGCTGCAGCGCCCGCTCGGCCTGCTGAGCGTCGAGAACCTCCACGCCGGCGCACCGGGCTCGACCCAGCCGATCCTCCGCGGGGTGAACCTGCGCCTGGCGCCAGGCGAGTCGCTGGGCATCATCGGCCCCTCGGCGGCCGGCAAGTCGACCCTCGCCCGCCTGCTGGTGGGCATCTGGCCACCCCTCAGCGGCAAGGTCCGCCTCGACGGCGCGGACGTCTTCGCCTGGAACAAGGAGGAACTCGGGCCGTGGCTCGGCTACCTGCCGCAGGACGTCGAGCTGTTCGAGGGCAGCATCGCGGAGAACATCGCCCGCTTCGGCGAGATCGACGGCGAGGCGGTCGTCCTCGCCGCCAGGCGCGCCGGCGTGCACGAGATGATCCTGCGCTTCCCCAGGGGCTACGACACCCTGCTGGACGCCGACGGCCACCCGCTGTCCGGCGGGCAGAAGCAGCGCATCGGCCTGGCGCGCGCCATCTACGGCGAGCCGAGCCTGGTCGTCCTCGACGAGCCGAACGCCAGCCTCGACGACGCCGGCGAGCGGGCGCTGCTCGAGGTCATCGCCATGCTCCGCCAGCGCCGCTGCACGACCGTCATCGTTTCGCACCGCCCCGGCACGCTCAACGCCGTCGACAAGCTCCTGCTGCTGCGCGAGGGCGTCATGCAGCTGTTCGGCCCCCGCGACGAGGTGCTCGCCGCGCTGGCGCCGGCCAGCGCGCACCCCGCCGCCAATACCCTGACCGCGGTCGGGAGGAGGGAATGATGTCCACGCTGGATTTCGGCCAGGGCAGCCCCTGCCCCGCCCCGGTCATCGCGGTCGACGACCGCAAGACCGTGCGCCGCGGCCTGGCGCTGGTGCTGGTCGCCTTCGGCGGCTTCCTGCTGTGGGCCTGGCTGGCGCCGCTGGATGCCGGGGTGGTCGCCTCCGCCACCGTGAAGGTGTCGAGCAACCGCAAGAGCATCGAGCACCTGACCGGCGGCAGCGTGGAGGCCATTCTGGTGCGCGAGGGCGACAGCGTCAGCGAGGGCCAGCCGCTGGTCCGCCTCGACGCCACCGAGGCCCGCGCCGAGCAGGGCGTGATCGGCGCCCAGTACCTCGCCGCCCGCACGATGGAGAACCGCCTGGAGGCCGAGCGCGACGACCGCGAGCAGGTCGCCTTCGATGCCGGGCTGTCGGAACGCTTCGGCGACAGCGCGGAGCTGGCCGCGGCGCTCGACCTGCAGAGGCGCCTGTTCGCCACCCGGCGCACCAGCCGCGCCGGCGAGGTCAGCATCCTGCAGGAGTCGCTCGACTCGGCGGAGAACCAGGCCAAGGGGCTGCAGCAGATCTACGCCGCCCGCGCCGCGCAGTTGCGCTTTCTCCAGCAGGAACTCGACGGCGCGCGCCAGCTGGCGGCCGAAGGCTACATCCCGCGCAACCGCATGCTCGAGCTCGAGCGCAGCGCCGCCGAGCTGAACGCCGCCCAGGCGGAGAACCAGAACGAACTCGCACGCATCCGCGGGCAGGCGGCCGAGCTGCGCCTGCGCATCCGCCAGCACGACCACGACTATCGCAAGGAGATCCAGGCGCAGCTGGCCGACGTCCGCAAGGAGCGCAGCGCCCTCGCCGACCGCCTGCAGGCCCTCGACTACCAGGTCCGCCACACCGTCATCCGCGCCCCCATCGACGGCATGGTCCAGGGCCTGAACATCGCCACCATCGGCGGCGTGATCCAGCCGGGCGCCAGGATCATGGAGATAGTCCCGGCCAACGAGCCGCTGCAGATCGACGCCATGCTGCCAGTGCAGGTCATCGACCGGATGGAGCCCGGACTGCCGGTGAGCATCGCCTTCCCCGCCTTCAACCACGCGCAGACCCCCAGCATTCCCGGCCGGGTGCTGACGGTGTCGGCCGACCGGCTGATCGACGAGGAAAGCCGCCAGCCGTTCTACCTTGCCCAGATCGAGGTCACCACGGAGGGCATGGCGATGCTCGGCGCCAACCGCATCCGCGCCGGCATGCCGGCCTCGGTCACCATCCGGACCGGGGAGCGCAACCTGCTGAGCTACCTGCTCAAACCTCTCCTCGACAGGGTCGCCAGTTCGTTCAAGGAGCAGTGAGATGAGCCAAGGACCGGCGCTTGCCTGCGCCCTGGGGATCGCCTGCCTCGCCCTGCCGGCCCAGGCGCTGGACCTGCGCCAGGCCTGGGACCTGCTGCAATACCAGGGGCCGATCTACCGCTCCGCCGCCAACGAGAAGGCCGCCGCCGCCGAGAACCGCGCCCTCGGCCGCGCCGGCCTGCTGCCGCAGGTCGGCCTGAGCGCCTCCGGCAGCCGGATCGACGGCAGCCAGCGGCAGCCGGACGTCTTCGGCCGCAGTCGCGACAACAATCTGGACTACACCGCCCGGAGCGCCAGCGTGCAGCTGCGCCAGCCGCTCTTCAACGGGCAGAAGCTGGCCGGCTACCGGCAGGGCGGCTACCAGGCCGACGCCGGCGCGGCGGTGTTCGACGCCAAGACCCAGGATGCCGCAGTGCAGCTGGCGGGGCGCTATTTCGACGTGCTGCTCGCCCACCAGACCATCGAGCTGGCCGCGACCAAGCTGCGCGCCTTCGAGGAGCAGGTGGCCTCGACCCGCCGGCGCCTGGAGCTGGGCGATGGCACGGTCACCGACGTCGACGAGGCGGTCGCCCGGCGCGACCTGGCGAGCGCCGAGCTGCTCGAGGCCCGGGACAACCTGCAGGTGACCCGGCGACGCCTGCAGGAGTTTCTCGGCGAAGCCCCCGAGCACATCGCCACCCTGCAGGAGCGCTTCGCCACGCCGCCGCTGCAGCCTGCCGGGCTCGCCGACTGGATCGCCAGGGCCGGCAGCGACAACCCCGCGGTCCGCGCCCGCCGCCTCGGCGTCGCGGTCGCCGAGCAGGAAGTGGCCAAGGCCCGCGCCGGCCACTGGCCGACTCTCGACCTGGTGCTCGGCTACACCGCGGCGGACAGCGACTCGCTGTCCACCGTGGACCAGCGCAACCGCTACGGCTCGATCGGCCTGGAAATGAACATGCCGCTGTTCAGCGGCGGCTACACCAGCGCCCGCGTGCGCCAGACCAGCGCCAGCCGGGCACAGGCGGAGGACGACCTGAGCGTCGCCCGCGAGGCCATCGTTTCCGACACCACCCGTGAGTTCCAGAGCGTGCAGAGCGGCGAGGCGCGCATCCGCGCCCTGGAGACCGCCGTCAGGTCCGGCGAGAAGTCGCTGGACTCGGTAAGGAAGGGCTTCCTCGCCGGCACCAGCACCAACGTGGACATCCTCGACGCCGAGGAACTGGTGTACAGCGCGCGGCGCGACCTGTTCGAGGCCAAGCTGCGCTACCTGCTCTCCCGGCTGCGCCTGGCTGCCCTGGCCGGAGCCCTGGGCGTCGACGACATCGACCAGGCGAACGCCTACCTGGGACCGCGGCTGGCATTCTGAACGGCGGCCCTGGCAAAACCTTGTAAAAACCCTTTTCTTGATCGAAACAGTCGGGCTTTCTAGGCTGGAAGCGTGACACCGGGCCCCTCTGACGGCTGACGCCGCCATGTCGGAGTCACAGTTGATGACACTTCGACTGCAAGGAGGGGCCCATGACTGCCCTACATTCGTTCCTGTTCGCCGACTTCCTCGGCACCGCCACCTGGCTGTGGCTGGCGTTCTTCGCCGTGGTGATTTCCCTGTTGGTCTTCGACCTCGGCGTGCTGCACCGCGACCAGCACGAGATCGGCGTCAAGGAGAGCCTGCTGCTGTCGGCCGGCTACATCACCGTCGGCCTGCTGTTCGCGGTCTGGGTGTGGTTCCAGAAGGGCGGCGACGCCGGCATGGACTACCTGACCGGCTTCCTGATCGAGAAGTCGCTGTCGATGGACAACGTGTTCCTGATGGCGGTGATCTTCAGCTTCCTCGGCATTCCGCGCCGCTACCAGCACAAGGTGCTGTTCTGGGGCATCCTCGGGGTGATCGTGCTGCGCGCCGTGATGATCGGCCTGGGCGCCGCGCTGATCCACCAGTTCAGCTGGATCCTCTACGTGTTCGGCGTGTTCCTGCTGCTCACCGGCGTGCGCATGCTGTTCGCCCGGGTCGACGAAACCCCGGACCTGGAGAACAACCTGCTGGTGCGCTTCCTGCGCAGCCACCTGCGCATCACCGACCGCCTGCACGAGCAGCGCTTCTTCGTGCGCCTCCCCGGCGCCAGCGGCAGGCCGGTGCTGTGGATCACCCCGCTGTTCCTCGCCCTGATCCTCATCGAGTGCGCCGACCTGGTGTTCGCGGTGGACAGCGTGCCGGCGATCTTCGCCATCACCCAGGACCCGTTCATCGTCTACACCTCGAACATCTTCGCCATCCTCGGCCTGCGTGCGCTGTACTTCGCCCTCGCCGCGCTGATCCACCGCTTCGCCTACCTGAAGTACGCCCTGGCGCTGGTGCTGGTGTTCATCGGCGGCAAGATCTTCCTGGTCGGCATCATCGGCAAGATCCCGGCGGCGCTGTCGCTCGGCGTGACCCTGACCCTGCTGATCGGCGGCGTGCTGGTGTCGCTGTGGAAGACCCGCCACGCGGCCGGCGACGCCACCCGCGCTAGCCAGCAGTGACCTCGCTGGAGAAGCGCTGCACCACGTCGACCACCCGTCCGGCGCCGTCGTGGATCTGGCGGATCGCGGTGCCGGCCTCGTTGGCCAGGCGCACGCCGTCCTCTACCTGGTTCAGGCTGGCGGCCATGCCCTGCATCACCTCGCCGGCCTGCTGGCGGATCGCGCCGATCAGTTCGGTGATCGAGCCGGTGGCCTGCGCGGTGCTGCCGGCCAGGCTGTGTACCTCGGCGGCGACCACCGCGAAGCCCTGGCCGCTGGAGCCGGCGCGCGCCGCCTCGATGGCGGCGTTGAGCGACAGCAGGTTGGTCTGCTGGGCGATGTTCTGGATCGAGTCGACGATCGCCGTGATCTGCTGGATGCGCTGCTCCAGGCACTCGACCTGACTCACCGAGGTGCGTACCCGCTCGGCCAGCGCGTGCATGCGCTCGGTCGCATCGAGGATCACCCGCTGGCCGGACATCGACAGCTGCTCGGTTTCCCGGGCGATCTGGTAGGCGGTCTGCGCGCTGTGCCGCTCGGCCGCGTGGCGGCGGACCTGCTCGCTGATGTCGCTGGCGAACTTGATCACCTGGTAGGGGCGGCCCTGCTCGTCGAGCACCGGGTTGTAGGTGGCCTCCAGCCAGATCGGCTGGCCGCCCTTGGTGACCCGCTCGCACTCGCCGGAGAAGAACTGGCCGCTGCGCAGGCGCTCCCAGAAGGCGCGGTAGTCGGCAGAAGCGCGGTAGTCTGGGCGGCAGAACTGCGCGTGCGGCTTGCCGAGAATCTCTTCCAGGCGATAGCCCATGGCGGCGAGGAAGTTGGCGTTGGCATCCACCACCCGTCCGTCCATGTCGAACTGCACCACCGCCATCGAGCGGTTCAGCGCGTCGAGCAGGTTGCGCGCGTGGCTGGACTCGCGCACCCGCTCGCTGGTGTCGCTGGCGACCTTGAGCACCCGCTCGATCTGGCCGCGCTCGTCCTGCACCGGCACGTAGGTGGCCTCCAGCCAGATCGGCTGGCCGTCCGCGCGGCGACGTTCGAACACCCCGCCGAAGGATTCGCCCTGGCGCAGGCGCTCCCAGAAGTGCGGGTACTCCTCGCTCTGCGCGTAGTCCGGCGGGCAGAAATCGCGGTGGTGGACGCCACCGATCCGTTCGGCGGAGCAGCCGACCAGCTCGCAGAAGCGCTCGTTGGCGGCCCGGACGGTACCGTCCAGGTTGAACTCGACCATCGCCACGGCGCGGTCGATCGACTTGAACAGCTCCCTGTAGCGCCGCGGCTGACCGGGCAGGGAGCGGAGGAAACGTAGCATCAGACAATCCCCACGGAACGGAAGAGGTGGAAAGCACCGCGGGCTCGGCCGGTCAGCAGCAGGCCGGCCATGGCGGCAGACGGGACGTCTTTGTGCCTTTCGCCAGCGACGACAGGGCGGCGACAAAGTTGTACATAACACTTACAAATAACGAACAGATTGTACAGAAAATCCGATGGCGACGGGCGCTGCACTCCGGCGCGCGATCTGCCCGCCAGCGCGGCGCGATGCTAGGATGCGCGCCCTATGCGCATCCACGACCTGACCTCCCGCCTCGCCGCCAGCGGCGCCCAGCCCTGCCACAGCACCCGCATCCTGCGCGCCTGGCTGGCCGGCCGGCCGCTGGACAGCGGCCCGCGCAACCGCCCGGCCGCGGATTTTTTCCCGCTGTCGGTGCGCGCGGCGCTGCCGCAGCTCGACGCCGAGATCGCCGGCCTGGCCCGGCTGCGCTCCGAGCACCCCGGCGCCGACGGCTCGGCGCGCCTGCTGGTCGAACTCAACGACGGGCAGATGGTGGAGAGCGTGCTGCTGCCCCGCGACGGCCTGTGCGTGTCGACCCAGGTCGGCTGCGCGGTGGGCTGCGTGTTCTGCATGACCGGCAAGAGCGGCCTGCTGCGCCAGGTCGGCAGCGCCGAGATCGTCGCCCAGGTGGCCCTGGCGCGGCGCTTCCGCCCGGTGAAGAAGGTGGTGTTCATGGGCATGGGCGAGCCGGCGCACAACCTCGACAACGTGCTGGAGGCCATCCACCTGCTCGGCACCGAGGGCGGCATCGGCCACAAGAACCTGGTGTTCTCCACGGTGGGCGATCCGCGCGTGTTCGAGCGTCTGCCCCGGGAGCGGGTCAAGCCGGCGCTGGCGCTGTCGCTGCACACCACCAACGCCGAGCTGCGCCGCGAGCTGCTGCCGCGCGCGCCGCAGATCGATCCCGAGGAGCTGGTCGCGCAGGGTGAGGCTTACGCCCGCGCGGTCGGCTACCCGATCCAGTACCAGTGGACGCTGCTCAGGGGCATCAACGACAGCGTCGAGGAAATGGACGGCATCCTGCGCCTGCTCAGGAGCAAGTACGCGGTGATGAACCTGATCCCCTACAACAGCCTGGAAGGCGACGACTTCCAGCGTCCCGACGGCGAGCGCATCGTGCAGATGGTGCGCTACCTGCACAGCCGGGGCGTGCTGACCAAGGTGCGCAACAGCGCCGGACAGGACGTCGACGGCGGCTGCGGCCAGCTGCGCGCGCGGGCCGAGGTGGTGAGGAGCCGCCGCCAGCCGCGCTGACCCGCGGCGGACGACGAGCGCCCTCTCAGGTGGCGCTGCCGCTGGCCACCGGCGTGCCGGTCGCCGGGGCCGGCGCACCCGGCACGCCCCAGATGCCGCCCAGGCTCTGCAGCAGCGATCCGGCCAGGCCCTGGTTGCCGAGGAACTGCAGCAGGATGGAAGCGAACTGGCCGACCAGGCTGCTTTCCATGCCCAGCCCCGTGAAGGTTCTGGCGACGCCCGCCAGGCTGTCGACCGGCGCTGCCGGCTGCGGTGCCTGGCTGGCGCCGCCGCCGAGCAGGCCGCTCAGCGCGCCCAGCCGACCGAGCATGCCGCTGGCGCCGCTGTCGGCGCCGGCG
>NZ_SSTC01000062.1 GCF_004801855.1 Pseudomonas sp. A-1
GAAGCCGGACTGGAGGCCTGCCGCCGCCGGCAGGTCGAGCGCCTGGCCGCCGACCGCCCGGCCTTCGCCCACGCCGTCGAGGCCGCCCGGGTGCCGGCGAACTACCGCGGCTGGGCCCGGGTCCTCGGCCTCTACCCGCTGGCCCGCCCCTTCTACCGCCGGGCGATCGCCGCCTGGCAGGGCGAGGCGCTGGCGCAGCAGGCACCGACCGACAGCCCGCGCTGGCGGGCCTACCGGCCCCCGGCAGACGTGACGCCGGCCGGGCCGCCAGCGCTCGACGACGATGCCCTCGGCCTGCCGCAGGCCAGCCCCACGCAACTGGCCGCGCTGTTCGCCCGCCATGCGCCGCAACTGCGCATCGAGCAGCGCAGCGCCGCCGACCGCCCCGGCACGCCGCGCTTCGCCGCCGACGGACGGCGCACCTTCGCCACGCAGCCCACTGCCTACCGCCAGCACACCTGGAGCCGGCTCGACGGCCGCTGGCACCTGCAGCTGGTCTACCAGTGGTGGTTCCGCGAGCGTCCCGCCCGTGGCGCGCTGGACATCTACGCCGGCGAACTGGACGGCCTGCTGTGGCGGGTGACCCTGGACGCGCGGGGCAACGCGCTGCTCTACGACGCCATCCACCCCTGCGGCTGCTGGCACGCCCTGTTCCTGCCCGCCGACTCGCCGCTGCGCTTCCGCCAGCCGGCGAATGCCGAGCAGCGCCTGGCCCGTCGCCTCGCCGTGGACGGGCGGCAGGCGCCGACCCTGTGGCTGCGCGGCGGCGACCATGCCCTGCTGTGGGTGGACGGCCGCGACTCGCCGTGGCCGGCCGACGGCTACCGCTTCGCCGCCCTCGACGAGCTGCGCCGCCTGCCGCATCCCGACGGCCGGCGCAGCCTCTACGGCCCCGACGGCCTGGTGCCCGGCAGCCAGCGCCTGGAGCGCTGGCTGCTGTGGCCCTCGGGAGTGATCTCGCCGGGTGCCATGCGCCAGTGGGGGCGGCATGCCACGGCCTTCGTCGGCCAGGCGCACTTCGACGACCCCGACCTGCTCGGGCGCTATTTCACGCTGCCGAAATGAACGGGGCCGGCAAGTGCCGGCCCCGGGGGTAACGCCTGCGCGATCAGCCCGCCCGCCTGAGCAGCCAGACGCCGGCCAGCGCGCAGATCCCCGCCGGCACCAGCACCGCAACCAGCGGCGAGAAGCCGAACACCAGGCTGGACGGGCCGAGCAGATCCTGGGCGATGCGGAACACGAAGCCGACCAGCACGCCGGTGAAGATGCGCTGGCCGAGGGTCACCGAGCGCAGCGGGCCGAAGATGAAGGAGATCGCCAGCAGCACCAGGCTGATCGTCACCAGCGGCTGCAGCACCTTGGTCCAGAAGGCCAGCCAGTAGCGGGCATTGTTCAGGCCCTGCTCGCCGAGGTAGCTGGTATAGCGCCACAGCCCGGTCAGCGGCAGGGCCTCCGGCGCGACCGACACTGTGCCGAGCAGCTGCGGCGTGAGCTCGACGTCCCAGCGTTCGCTGGGGCTCTTCACCACCTCGCTGCGATCCTCGTGCAACAGGGTGGTGGACACGTTCTCCAGCTGCCAGTGGTCGCCCTGGTAATGCGCCCGGCGCGCGAAGCTGGCGCTGAGCAGGCGCCGCTCGCCGTCGAAGCGGTAGCGGGTGACGCCGAACAGCACGCCGCTCGGCTGCACCGCGTTGATGTGCACGTACTCGTCGCCCTGGCGGTGCCACAGGCCGCGCTTGGTGGTCTGCGCCGCGCCGCCACCCTGGGCCAAAGAGCGGCCGCTCTCGGCCTGCTCCTGGGTCCAGGGCACCACGTACTCACCGATCAGCAGGCCGGCCAGCATCAGCACCAGCAGCGGCTTCATCACCGCCCAGACGATGCGTCCCAGCGACACCCCGGCGGCGCGCATGACCGTCAGCTCGCTGCTGCTGGCCAGGGTACCGAGGCCGATCAGGCAACCGACCAGGGCCGCCATCGGCAGCAGTTCGTAGAGCCGCGCCGGCGAGCTGTAGAGCACGAAGCGCGCCGCCTCGGCGACGCCATAGTCAGCATGCAGGTCGCCCAGTTCGTCGATGAAGGCGAACAACAGGGCCAGACCGACGAGCACCCCCAGCACGGCGAGAGTGCTGACGAACACACTGCGGCCAATGTAGCGATCCAGGCGGGTCACGGGCGACTCTCCTTCAGGGCGCGGCGCGCCTTCCACTTGAGCCGCAGCGGCTCCCAATACAGCAGCAGCAGGCCGATGGCGAGAAACATGCCGTGCACCCACCACAGGCCGAGCCACATCGGCAGGCGGCCCTTGTCGAGCTGGCCGCGCATGGAGATCAGCAGGGCCAGATAGGCCATGTACAGCAGGATCGCCGGCAGCAACTTGAGGAAGCGCCCCTGCCGGGGGTTGGCCCGAGCCAGCGACACCGCCAGTACGGCGACCACGAACGCCAGCAACGGCAGCGACAGGCGCCACTGCAGCTCGGCCTGCAGACGCGGGTTGTCGCTGCCGAACAGGGTCGCGGTGGGGATCCCGTCGCGCTCGGTCAGTTCGCCGGCCACCTCGGGCTTGGGCAGCAGCACGCCATAGCGGTCGTACTGGATCGCCCGGTAGTCGGCCTGCCCCGGCTGGCCGTCGTAACGGTAGCCGTTCTCGAGGATCAGGTAGCGACTGCCGTCGGGACGAATCTCCTGGTAGCCCTTCTCGGCCACCAGCATGCTGATGCCGCGCTGCTTGTCGCCGTCGCGCGACAGGCGCAGTTCGGTGATGAACACCCCGCCCAGTTCGCGGCCGTCCTCGGACAGGCGCTCGGTGTAGGTCACCCGCGAGCCGCTTCTCAGGGCCTGGAAGCGCCCCGGCACCAGGGTATCGAACTCGGTGAGGGCATCCTGGCTGTTGATGACCTGCTCGGAACGGGCGACACCCAGCGGCGCCAGCGACAGGCTGAGCCAGGCCACCACCGCGGCGACCAGCGCGGCCGGCGCCAGGGTATAGACCATCAGGCGCTGGCGGCTCATCCCGGAGGCGGCCAGCACGGTCATTTCCGACTCGAGATACAGACGCCCGTAGGCCAGCAGGATGCCGAGGAACAGGCCCAGCGGCAGGATCAGTTGCAGGAAGCCCGGCAGGCGGTAGCCCATGATCAGGAACAGCACACCCGGATCGAGCGCGCCCTGGGCGGCCTGAGCGAGGTACTTGATGAAGCGGCCGCTCATGGTGATCACCAGCAGCACGGCGCTCACCGCGCTGAGGGTCACCAGCACTTCGCGGAACAGATATCGGAAGATGATCAAACCGGGACTACTCCAGGGTTGTCAGGCTCGGGCGGCAACGCTCAAACTAGCCGCCAGCCGCGCCGGCCGCGGAGGCATTGCGCCCGATGAAGTAAAGTAGGCCGGCATTATCCTGCAATACCGCCTGTTTGTCTTGGGGACCCCCGTCCATGCAATTCCTGGTCAAGAGCGCTCGTCCGGAAACCCTGAAAACCGCCACCCTGGTGCTCGCCGTGGGCGAGGGCCGCAAGCTCGGCGCCGCAGCCCGCGCCGTCGACGCCGCCAGCGATGGCGCCCTGAGCGCCCTGCTCAAGCGCGGCGACCTCGCCGGCAAGCCCGGCCAGACCCTGCTGCTGCACAACCTGCCGGGGGTCAAGGCCGAACGTGTGCTGCTGGTCGGCTGCGGCAAGGAGCGCGAACTCTCCGACCGCAACTACCGCAAGGTAGTTTCCGCCACCCTCGCCGTGCTCAAGACCCTGGGCGGCAGCGACGCCGTGCTGACCCTCGGCGAACTGATGGTCAAGGGCCGCGACCTGTACGCCCGCACCCGCCTGCTGGTGGAAGTGCTGGCCGACGGCCGCTACCTGTTCGACCGCTTCAAGAGCGAGAAGGCCGATGCCCCGGCGCTGAAGAAGATCACCCTGCTGGTCGAGGACACCGAGATCGCCGAGACCGAGCGCGGCGCCGCCCACGCCCAGGCCATCGCCAACGGCATGGCACTGACCCGCGATCTGGGCAACCTGCCGCCCAACCTGTGCCATCCGAGCTTCCTCGCCGAGGAAGCCAAGGCGCTGGCCAAGCAGCACAAGAACCTCAAGGTCGAAGTGCTCGACGAGAAGAAGCTCAGGGAACTGGGCATGGGCGCCTTCCTCGCCGTCGCCCAGGGCAGCGACCAGCCGCCGCGGCTGATCGTCCTCGAATACAGGGGCGGCAAGAAGGACGAGGCGCCCTATGCGCTGGTCGGCAAGGGCATCACCTTCGACACCGGCGGCATCAGCCTCAAGCCGGGCCTGGGCATGGACGAGATGAAGTACGACATGTGCGGCGCCGCCAGCGTGCTCGGCACCTTCCGCGCCCTGGTCGAGATGCAGCTGCCGATCAACGTGGTGGGCCTGCTGGCCTGCGCCGAGAACATGCCCAGCGGCGGCGCCACCCGCCCCGGCGACATCGTCACCACCATGAGCGGGCAGACCGTGGAGATCCTCAACACCGACGCCGAAGGCCGCCTGGTGCTGTGCGACACCCTGACCTACGCCGAACGCTTCAAGCCGCAGGCGGTGATCGACATCGCCACTCTCACCGGCGCCTGCATCGTCGCCCTCGGCAGCCAGACCTCCGGCCTGCTGGGCAACCACGACGGTCTGATCAAGCAGATCCTCAAGGCCGGCGAGACGGCCGCCGACCGCGCCTGGCAGCTGCCGCTGTTCGACGAATACCAGGAGCAGCTGGACAGCCCGTTCGCCGACATCGCCAACATCGGCGGGCCCAAGGCCGGCACCATCACCGCCGCCTGCTTCCTGTCGCGCTTCGCCAAGCAGTTCCACTGGGCGCACCTGGACATCGCCGGCACCGCCTGGATCAGCGGCGGCAAGGAGAAGGGCGCCACCGGCCGCCCGGTGCCGCTGCTCAGCCAGTTCCTCCTCGACCGCTGCAAGGCCTGAGCGAATCCGGCCGGCACGCCTGGCGTGCCGGCCGGCGCCGAGCGATGAAACGCATCGACTTCTACATCCTGCCGGGCAACGACGCCGGAGCACGGCTGACCTACGCCTGCCGCCTGGCCGCCAAGGCCTGGCGCGAGGGGCACCGCATCTACCTCAACTGCCAGAACCAGGACCAGGCCGAGGCACTCGACCAACGGCTGTGGCGCTTCAGCGCCGCCAGCTTCGTGCCGCACCAACTGGCCGATGCCGGCAGCGATGCGCCGCTGCTGCTGGCCTGGGGCGCCGACGCCGGCGGCCAGCAGAGCCTGCTGATCAACCTGGCCAGCACGGTGCCGGCGTTCTTCGAGCGCTTCGCGCGCATCGCCGAGGTGGTCGACCAGGACCCGCAGACCCGCGACGCCCTGCGCGCCAGTTACCGCTTCTACCGCGAACGCGGCTATGCTCCCCAGCACCTGCACCTGTAATGCGCGAGCCGCCGATGGACACTCCGCCCAAGCCCACCCATCTGCCCGACTGGGCCAGTGACGAACTGCCGCTGCTGACCGAAACGGTCGACGAACCGGCCATCCCGCTGCTGTCCGACCCGCTGCCCGAGGCGCCGCTGCTTCGGGAGCCTACGCTCCGCGAGCCGCAGCTCGCCGAACCGCCGGAGTCGCTGCCGCCAGCTGCCGGGCGCGAGCAGCCCCTGCCGACACTACGCCCCGCCGGCGATGCCCTCAGGCACGAGCCGCTGGCGCAGATCGAGCGCGAACTGCACGCCGCGGCGCAACTGATCATGCAGGAAGTGATCGACGACTACATGCTGCAGATCGAGGCCGAGCTGCACCGCCGCCTGGAAGAGCACCTGGCCAGCATCCTGCGCGCAGGAAGGCGCTGAGCGGGGCCACCAATCCCCCAGCCCCCCTTTTGCAAAGGGGGGAGTGGGTCCGGTGGGTTGCTGATGCTCTGCTGGACACCGGCCCGCCAAACACCACCAGACCATCCCCCCCTTTGCAAAAGGGGGGTCAGGGGGGATTCCGCTCCGCCCTACGCCCCCGCAACGATCCCCGTTATACTTCGCGGTTTTCCGATCAGCCGCCGCAGGGGTCCCGCCGCGCATGGACAAGACTTACCAACCCCACGAAATCGAATCCCGCTGGTACGCCGAGTGGGAGGCGAAGAACTACTTCGCGCCGCAAGGCTCCGGCGAGTCCTACACCATCGCCCTGCCGCCGCCCAACGTCACCGGCAGCCTGCACATGGGCCACGGCTTCAACAACGCGATCATGGACGCGCTGATCCGCTTCCGCCGCATGCAGGGCCGCAACACCCTGTGGCAGCCGGGCACCGACCACGCCGGCATCGCCACCCAGATGGTGGTGGAGCGTCAGCTGGCCGCGCAGAACCTGTCGCGCCACGACCTCGGCCGCGACAAGTTCCTCGAAAAGGTCTGGGAGTGGAAGGAACAGTCCGGCGGCACCATCACCCGCCAGATCCGTCGCCTCGGCTCCTCGGTGGACTGGTCGCGCGAGCGCTTCACCATGGACGAGGGCCTGTCCGAAGCGGTCAAGGAAGCCTTCGTGCGCCTGCACGAGGACGGTCTGATCTACCGCGGCAAGCGCCTGGTCAACTGGGACACCAAGCTGCACACCGCGATCTCCGATCTGGAAGTGGAGAACCACGACGAGAAGGGCTCGCTGTGGAACCTGCGCTACCCGCTGGCCGACGGAGAGAAGACTGCCGAGGGCCTCGACTACCTGATCGTCGCCACCACCCGTCCGGAAACCATGCTCGGCGACTCCGCCGTGGCGGTGAACCCCAATGACGAGCGCTACCAGGCTCTGATCGGCAAGTTCGTCGAGCTGCCGCTGGTCGGCCGGCGCATCCCGATCATCGGCGACGACTACTGCGATCCCGAGTTCGGCACCGGCTGCGTGAAGATCACCCCGGCCCACGACTTCAACGACTACGAAGTCGGCAAGCGCCACCACCTGCCGCTGATCAACATCCTCGACAAGGACGCGGCGATCCTCGCCAAAGCCCAGGTGTTCAACCTCGACGGCAGCGTCAATAGCGATTTCGACGCCAGCCTGCCGGCGCAGTTCGCCGGGCTGGACCGTTTCGAGGCGCGCAAGCAGATCGTCGCCGCCTTCGACGCCCTCGGCCTGCTGGAGAAGATCGACGACCACGCGCTGAAAGTGCCCAAGGGCGACCGCTCCGGCACCGTGATCGAGCCGTGGCTGACCGACCAGTGGTACGTCTCCACCAAGCCGCTGGCCGAGAAGGCCATCGCCGCGGTGGAAGACGGCTCGATCCAGTTCGTGCCCAAGCAGTACGAGAACATGTACTTCTCCTGGATGCGCGACATCCAGGACTGGTGCATCAGCCGCCAGCTGTGGTGGGGCCACCGCATTCCGGCCTGGTACGACGAGGCCGGCAACGTCTACGTCGGCCGCGACGAGGCGGAGGTGCGCGCCAGGCACAACCTGGGCGACATCGCCCTGCGCCAGGACGACGACGTGCTGGACACCTGGTTCAGCTCGGGCCTGTGGACCTTCTCCACCCTCGGCTGGCCGGAGCAGACCGACTTCCTGAAGACCTTCCACCCCACCGACGTGCTGGTCACCGGCTTCGACATCATCTTCTTCTGGGTCGCCCGGATGATCATGATGAGCCTGCACCTGACCGGGCAGATCCCGTTCAAGACCGTCTACGTCCACGGTCTGGTGCGCGACAGCCAGGGCCACAAGATGTCCAAGTCCAAGGGCAACGTGCTCGACCCGCTGGACATCGTCGACGGCATCGACCTGGAAACTCTGGTGGCCAAGCGCACCAGCGGCATGATGCAGCCCAAGCTGGCCGAGAAGATCGCCAAGCAGACCCGCGCCGAGTTCCCCGAGGGCATCGCCAGCTACGGCACCGACGCCCTGCGCTTCACCTTCTGTTCCCTCGCGTCGACCGGCCGCGACATCAAGTTCGACATGGGCCGCGTCGAGGGCTACCGCAACTTCTGCAACAAGCTGTGGAACGCCACCAACTTCGTGCTGGAGAACACCGACGGCAAGGACTGCGGCGCCAACGACGAGGCGGTGGAGCTGTCGCCGGTCGACCGCTGGATCATCTCCGCCCTGCAGCGCTGCGAACAGGACGTCACCCGCCACCTCGACCAGTTCCGCTTCGACCTGGCCGCCCAGTCGCTCTACGAGTTCGTCTGGGACGAGTACTGCGCCTGGTACCTGGAGCTGGTCAAGCCGGTGCTGTGGGACGAAACCGCCAGCGTCGAGCGCCAGCGCGGCACCCGCCGCACCCTGGTGCGCGTGCTGGAAGTCATCCTGCGCCTGGCCCACCCGTTCATGCCGTTCATCACCGAGGAAATCTGGCAGCGCATCAAAGGGCTGGCCGGCAAGGAAGGCCCGACCCTGATGCTGCAGCCCTGGCCGGTGGCGAATGAGGCGCGCATCGACGCGGCGGCCGAGGCCGACATTGCCTGGGTCAAGGACTTCATGCTCGGCGTGCGGCAGATCCGCGGCGAGATGAAGATCTCCATGGCCAAGCGCATCGACGTGGTGCTGGCCAACGCCAGCGACGAGGACCAGCGCCGCCTGGCCGCCTTCGAGCCCTTGATCGCCAAGCTGGCCAAGCTGGAGTCGGTGCGCGTGCTGGCAGCCTCCGAGGAAGCGCCGCTGGCCGCCACTGCGCTGGTCGGCGACATGCAGGTGCTGGTGCCGATGGCCGGGCTGATCGACAAGGACGCCGAGCTGGCGCGCCTGGACAAGGAGCTGGCGCGCCTGGAAGGCGAGGTCAAGCGCGTCGGTGGCAAGCTGGCCAACGAGGGCTTCGTCGCCAAGGCCCCGGCCGAGGTGCTCGACAAGGAGCGCGCCAAGCTGGCCGAGGCCGAGCAGGCGCTGGCCAAGCTGGCCGAGCAGCGCGCGCGCATCGCCGCCCTCTAAACCGCGCCTCCCGAAAAAGGCCCGGCACCGCAAGGTGCCGGGCCTTTTTTCTGCCTGCTGCGACAGAGCGGCGCTTTTCAGCGCCGCCCGGGATCAGGCATGCTCCGCCGCCAGTTGCGAAAAAGCTCCAAACAAAAATCCGTCCACTGACCCACCGGAAGCCCGCCCATGTACGCCTGGATGGCCCTGATCTTCATCGTCGGCTACCTCTGCATCGCCCTCGAACACCCGCTGAAAATCGACAAGGCCGCCTCGGCTATCCTCACCGCCGTGCTGTGCTGGACCGCCCTGGTGCTGGGCGAAGGCAGCATCCTGCCGGCCGCCGCCAGCGAAGGCCACGGCGTGGTCGGCGAGCTGCGCCACCACCTCGGCGAGATCGCCGAGATCCTGTTCTTCCTGCTCGGCGCCATGACCATCGTCGAGCTGATCGACTCCCACGAGGGCTTCAAGGTCATCACCGACCGCATCCAGACCCGCAAGCGCGTGCATCTGTTGTGGATCGTCGGCCTGATCACCTTCTTCCTGTCCTCGGTGCTCGACAACCTGACCACCACCATCGTCATGGTCTCGCTGCTGCGCAAGCTGGTGCGCGGCCGCCCCGAGCGCTGGCTGTACGTCGGCGTGGTGGTGATCGCCGCCAACGCCGGCGGCGCCTGGTCGCCGATCGGCGACGTGACCACCACCATGCTGTGGATCGGCAACCAGATCAGCGCCTCCGGGGTGATCACCGGCCTGTTCCTGCCCAGCCTGGTGTGCCTGCTGGTGCCGCTGCTGGTGCTCAGCTTTCGCCTCAAGGGCGAGGCGCCGCGGCCGCGGCCGCGCGAGACCGTCGAGGGCCGGCGCAACCCGACCACCGACTTCGAGCGCAACCTGGTGCTGGCCCTCGGCCTCGGCTCGCTGCTGTTCGTGCCGGTGTTCAAGACCGTCACCCACCTGCCGCCGTACATGGGCATCCTGTTCGGCCTCGGCGTGCTCTGGGTGGCCACCGAGGTGATCCACCGCGGCAAGAACGACGAGGACAAGCATCCGCTGTCGGTGGTCGGCGTGCTGCGCAAGGTCGACACCCCCAGCGTGCTGTTCTTCCTCGGCATCCTGCTCGCCGTGTCCAGCCTGGCCACCGCCGGCCACCTGACCCAAGTCGCCAGCCTGCTGCGCGAGGGGCTGGGCAACGTCTACGCCATCAACTACGCCATCGGCCTGCTCTCGGCGGTGGTCGACAACGTGCCGCTGGTCGCCGGCGCCATGAAGATGTACCCGCTGACCAGCGCCGAGGCGGTGGCCGCTGCCGGCGCCGATGCCGGCTGGCTACAGCACTTCGTGGTCGACGGCACCTTCTGGGAGATGCTCGCCTACTGCGCCGGCACCGGCGGCAGCAGCCTGATCATCGGCTCGGCGGCCGGGGTGGCGGCGATGGGCATGGAGAAGATCAGCTTCGTCTGGTACCTCAAGCGCGTCAGCCTGCTGGCCTTCCTCGGCTACAGCGCCGGCGCCGCCACCTACATGGGCCTGCTGGCCCTCGCCTGACCGGAGACGAGACATGGACGTGAGCAAGACCCGCGCCAGCTTCTACCGCCGCCTGTACGTCGCCTGGCTGATCGACAGCGGCGCCGCCACCAGCGTGCCGGCGCTGATGGCCGCCACCGGCATGCCGCGGCGCACCGCCCAGGACACCCTGGCGGCGCTGGCCGAGCTGGACATCGACTGCGCCTTCGAACAGGAGGACGGCGAGCGGCACAACGCCGGCCGCTACGCGATCCGCGACTGGGGGCCGATCGACCGCCGGTGGGTCGCCGCCCAGCTGCCGCGCCTGAAGAGCGTGCTGGGCTACCCGTGAGCGTGAACCCGCAGCTGTGGCTGGTCCTCGGCCTGCTGCTGCTCGCCGTGCTGCTGTTCGTGCGCAACCGCCCGCGCATGGACGCCGTGGGCCTGCTGATGCTGGTCGCCCTGCCGCTCACCGGCGTGCTGGAAGTCGGCGAGGCGCTGCGCGGCTTCGCCGATCCGGCGGTGGTGCTGATCGCCGCCATGTTCGTGGTCGGCGAAGCGCTGGTGCGCACCGGCATCGCCTACCGCCTCGGCGAATGGCTGAGCCGCCGCGCCGGCGCCAGCGAGGCGCGCCTGCTGGTGCTGCTGATGCTCTGCGTGGCCGGCCTCGGCTCGCTGATGAGCTCCACGGGGGTGGTCGCTCTGTTCATTCCGGTGGTGCTGAGCATCGCCGCCCGCCAGCGGATCGCCCCCGGCCGGCTGCTGATGCCGCTGGCCTTCGCCGGACTGATCAGCGGCATGCTCACCCTGGTCGCCACCCCGCCCAACCTGGTGGTGCACGGCGAACTGCTGCGCGCCGGCCACGCCGGCTTCTCCTTCCTCAGCTTCACCCCCATCGGCCTGGCCGTCCTCGCCCTCGGCATCGGCTACCTGCTGCTGGTGCGCCGCTGGCTGGGCGGCGCCGGCAGCGAGACGGACAGCGGCGAGCCGCGCAGCAGCATCGCCGAGCTGGTGCACGACTACCACCTGCGCGGCCGCGAACGGCGCCTGCGCCTGCGCCACGACTCGCCGCTGGCCGGCCAGGCGCTGGACGGCCTGCATCTGCGCAAGCGGCACGGCATCAACGTGATCGGCATCGAACGGCAGCGCCCGTTCGGCCGCGAGCTGCTGCCCGCCAGCGCCGACAGCGAGCTGCGCGGCGGCGACCTGCTGCTGGTTGATCTGGTCAGCCCGGCCATCGCCGCGGCCGGCGAGTACCGCGACCTCGGCCTCGAGCCGGTCGCCCTGTCGACCTCCTACTACGCCGAGCACGCCCGCGAGCTGGGCCTGGCCGAGGTGGTGCTGCCGCCGGAGTCGCAGCTGCCCGGCCGGACCATCCAGGAGCTGGGCTTTCGCAGCCGCCACCGGCTCAACGTGATCGGCCTGCGCCGCAACCGCCAGGCGCTGGAAGGCCTGCTGGTCGACGAGACGCTCAAGCCCGCCGACACCCTGCTGGTGGCTGGCAAGTGGAAGGACATCCGCCGCCTGCAGGGCCTCAGCCGCGACTTCCTGGTGCTCGGCCTGCCGGCCGAGGTGGACGAGGTGGCGCCGGCGCAGAGCCGCGCGCCGCACGCCCTGTTCAGCCTCGCCGTGATGGTGGCGCTGATGGTCAGCGGCCTGCTGCCCAACGTGCTGGCCGCGCTGCTCGGCTGCCTGCTGCTCGGCGCCTTCCGCTGCATCGACCTCGACGGTGCCTACCGCGCCATCCACTGGCCGAGCCTGCTGCTGATCGTCGGCATGCTGCCGTTCGCCCTCGCCCTGCAGAAGACCGGCGGCATCGACCTGGCGGTGCAGGGCCTGCTCGCCGTGCTCGGCGACGCCGGGCCGCGGGCGATCCTCGCCATCCTCTTCGCGGTCACCGCGCTGGTCGGCCTGTTCATCTCCAACACGGCCACCGCGGTGCTGATGGCGCCGGTGGCCATCGCCTGCGCCGAGGCGCTCGGCGCCGCCCCGGCGCCCTTCGCCATGACCGTGGCGCTGGCCGCCTCGGCGGCGTTCATGACGCCGATCTCCTCGCCGGTCAACACCCTGGTGCTCGGCCCCGGCCAGTACCGCTTCGCCGACTTCGTGCGCATCGGCGTGCCCTTCACCCTGCTGGTGATGGCGGTCAGCGTGCTGCTGGTGCCCTGGCTGTTCCCGTTCTGAGCAGCCAGCGCGGGCGCTGCCGGCATGCTCTCTGCTACCCTCGCTTCGACAAGCGCAGCCAAGGGAGGTGCAATGGCTATCGAATGGTGGCACTGGGTGATCGGCGGCATCCTGCTGATCCTGCTGGAACTGGCGATTCCCGCCTTCTTCGTGATCTGGTTCGGCCTCGGCGCCCTGCTGGTGGCCGGCGTGCTGCTGCTCGTCGGCGAGCTGCCTCTGACCGGGCAACTGCTGCTGTGGATCCTCGCCTCGCTGGCGATGGTGGTGCTGTGGTTCCGCGTGTTCAGCCCGCGCCGGCACCGGACCCTGGTCGGCACCGCCAACGGCGAGGTGATCGGCGAGGTGGGCCTCCTGGTCGGCGCGGTGGCTCCCTTCCAGCGCGGCAAGGTGCGCTTCCAGCGGCCGATCCTCGGCGCCGAGGAATGGGCCTGCATGGCCGAGAGCGACATCCCGGCCGGCGAGCGGGTCAAGGTGGTATCCATCGAGGGCAGCTACCTGAAGGTAGCCCGCGCCTGAACAAGCGAGCTTCAAGGAGAAGGACATGAGTGCAGGATTGGCCATCAGCATCGCCCTGCTGGTATTCGTCGTCATCACCATCGCCAAGGGCGTGCGCCTGGTCGCCCAGGGCGAGGAATGGATCGTCGAGCGCCTCGGCAAGTACCACAGCACCCTGCGCCCGGGGCTGAACATCCTCATCCCCTACCTGGACAGGGTCGCCTACAAGCTGGTGACCAAGGACATCATCCTCGACGTGCAGGAGCAGGAGGTGATCACCCGCGACAACGCGGTGATCCTCACCAACGCCATCGCCTTCGTGAAGGTCACCGACCCGGTCAAGGCGGTCTACGGCGTCACCGACTTCTCCGAGGCGATCCGCAACCTGATCATGACCACCCTGCGCTCGATCGTCGGCGAGATGGAGCTGGACGAGGCGCTGTCCTCGCGCGACAAGATCAAGGCGCGCCTGCGCGAGAGCATCGCCGACGAGGCGGTGGACTGGGGCCTGACCGTCAAGTCGGTGGAGATCCAGGACATCAAGCCCTCGGAGTCGATGCAGCGCGCCATGGAGATGCAGGCCGCCGCCGAGCGCGAGCGCAAGGCCGCGGTGACCAAGGCCGAGGGCGAGAAGCAGGCGGCGATCCTCGAGGCCGAGGCACGCCTGGAGTCGGCCAAGCGCGACGCCAGCGCCCAGGTGATGCTGGCGGAGGCCTCCGCCGAGGCGATCCGCCGGGTCACCAACGCGGTCGGCAACGAGCCCGGGCCGATGATGTACCTGCTCGGCGAGAAGTACGTCGCCTCGCTGGAGAAGCTCGGCGCAAGCAACAACGCCAAGGTGGTGCTGATGCCCGCCGACCTGCAGGAAACCCTGCGCGGCCTGCTCGGCAAGCTGGGCGGACGCTGAGGGCCGCACTCCTCCGGCGATCAGCCCACTGTAGGGGCGAATTCATTCGCCAGCATGCCACGCTAGGGCGAATGAATTCGCCCCTACAGGCCGGAAACCGCCCCATCCACTGCACCGCTGTGGGAAAATGCCAGGCTTTCCGCCCGATGCACCGCCCCGCCATGACCCAGCCGCCGAAACGCCCCGCCCGCCCCCGGCCCAGCGCCAGCAAGCCCGCCGCCCAGCCGCGCCCGCCGGTCGCCAAGGGCGAGCTGCACCCGCGCAACCGCCACCAGGGCCGCTACGACTTCCCGGCGCTGATCCAGGGCTGCCCGGAGCTGGCGCAGTTCGTCATCCGCAACCCCTACGGCAAGGACAGCATCGACTTCGCCGACCCGGCCGCGGTGCGGGTGTTCAACCGCGCCCTGCTGCGCCAGTTCTACGGCATCGCCCACTGGGACATCCCGCCCGGCTACCTGTGCCCGCCGGTGCCGGGGCGCGCCGACTACGTGCACGCGCTGGCCGACCTGCTGGCCGAAGATGCCGGCGGCGCCATCCCGCGCGGCGCGCGGGTGCGCGCGCTGGACGTCGGCAGCGGCGCCAACTGCATCTATCCGCTGATCGGCCACCACGAATACGGCTGGCGCTTCCTCGGCTCGGACATCGACGCCACCGCGCTGGCCTCGGCGCGCACCATCGTCCGCGCCAACCGTCTCGACAAGGCCATCGAGCTGCGCCAGCAGGCGGATGCCCAGTGCATCTTCCACGGCCTGCTGCAGGCCGGCGAGCGCTTCGCCCTGACCCTGTGCAACCCGCCGTTCCATGCCTCGGCTGCCGAGGCCAGCGCCGGCAGCCGGCGCAAGTGGAAGAACCTCGGCAAGCTCGACCCCAGCCGCAAGCTGCCGGCGCTGAATTTCGGCGGCCAGTCCAACGAGCTGTGGTGCGCGGGCGGCGAGATCGCCTTCATCCGCCGGATGGTGCGCGAGAGCCGCGAGGTCGCCAGCCAGGTGCTGTGGTTCACCTGCCTGGTGTCCAAGGGCGGCAACCTGCCGCTGGTCGAGCAGGCGCTCAGGCAGTGCGGCGCGCTGGAAACCCGCACGGTGGCGATGAGCCAGGGGCAGAAGCAGAGCCGCTTCGTCGCCTGGAGCTTCCACGACGCCGCCGCGCGCGCCGCCTGGCTGACCGCCGAGCGCCCGGCGGACTGAGCCATGGCCTTCACCCTGGCCGCGCCCTGCGAGTACCGCGAGGAAATCCGCAAGAGCCGCTTCATCGCCCTCGCCGCCCCGGCGGACAGCCCGCAGGCGGCGCAGGCGTTCATCGCCGCGCACAGCGACCGCGCCGCCTCGCACAACTGTTGGGCGTGGAAGTGCGGCGCGCAGTACCGCTTCAGCGACGACGGCGAACCGGGCGGCACCGCCGGCCGGCCGATCCTCGCCGCCATCGAGGGCCAGGACTGCGACCAGGTGGCGGTGCTGGTGATCCGCTGGTACGGCGGCATCCAGCTCGGCACCGGCGGCCTGGCGCGCGCCTACGGCGGCAGCGCGGCGAAATGCCTGCAGGGCGGCGAACGGGTGGCGCTGGTCGCGCGGCTGCAGGCCAGCTGCCACGTGCCCTTCGCCGAACTGGCGCGCATCCGCGCGCGGCTGGCCGAGTGGCAGGTGAGCATCGAGGGCGAGGCGTTCGACGCCACTGGCGCCCTGCTGCAGCTGGCGCTGCCGGCCGGACAGCTGGAAGCGGTGAGCCGGCAGCTCGCCGACCTCAGTCGCGGGCAGATCGTCCTCGCCGCGGACTGATTGCGCGCGGCGCTACATCGCCCACTCCTGCACCACCACATGAGTCTTGATCCGCTGGATGCCGGGGAAGCCCTCGATCTCGGCGCGCACCTCGCTGAGGCGGGCCATGCTCGGCGCCTCGACCAGCACGATCATGTCGGTCTCGCCGCTGATCCCGCAGCACTGGCGCACCTCGGCGAAGCCGCGCAGGCGCTCGACGTACTCCTGGCAGCGGCTGTCCTTGTAGAACAGCTCGAGATAGGCCTTGACCCCGGCCCCGGCCGGGTCGCTCACCTGGGCGTGATAGCCGCGGATCACCCCGCTCTGCTCCAGCTGGCGCACCCGCTCGCCCACCGCCGAGCGCGACAGGTTGACCATGCGGGCAATCTGGCTGATGGGGGTGCGCGCATCCTCGCGCAGCAGGGCGATGATCTGGCGATCGAACTTGTCCATGCGGGTATCTCGACAACAGGCAGTTTGACGGGCAAAGGCGGCGATGTGCCGGACAAACACGGCGGTTCGCCAGCGGCGCCGAAGCGGGCGGACGCCTATGATGGCGCCTCTCCCAAGGCGTGCGAGCATACCCCATGAGTCGTCTGAACAAGGAACTGGGCCTGCTGCAGGGCATCGCCCTGCTCAGCACCTCGCTGCTCGGCACCGGCATCTTCGCCGTACCGGCGCTGGCCGCCACCGCCGCCGGACCGGCCTCGCTGTGGGCCTGGCTGCTGCTCATCGTGCTGGTGCTGCCGGTGGCCTTCACCTTCGCCCAGCTGGGCCGGCGCTTCCCGCATGCCGGTGGCGCGCCGCACCTGATCGGCCGCGCCTTCGGCGCCCGCCTGGAGCGGCTGGTGGCCTTCATGTTCCTCGCCGTGCTGCCGGTCGGCCTGCCGGCAGCGCTGCAGATCGCCACCGGCTTCTGGCAGGCGCTGTTCGACCTCGACCGCGGCGTCATCCTCGCCATCCAGCTGGCCACCCTCGCCGCCATGCTGGCCCTCGGCCAGCGCCCGGCGCGCGCCTCCGGCATCGTGCAGGGGCTGATCGCCCTGGCCATCCTCGCCACCGTGGCGCTGATCTGGTGGGCCGGCGAGCTGCCGCGCGCCGACCATCCGCTGCTGCCGCCGCTCGGCGAGCACTGGTCGCGCATTCCGGCGGCGCTGGCGGTGATGTTCTGGTGCTTCGTCGGCATCGAGGCCTTCACCCACCTGGGCGAGGAGTTCCGCAACCCGCGCCGCGACTTCCCGCTGGCGCTGCTGCTCGGCGTGCTGCTCGCCGGCCTGGTGTACTGGGCCTGCTCGGCGGCGGTGCTGAGCTTCGACGCCTATGGCGATGCGCAGCGCAACGCCACCTCGCTGCCCTGGCTGCTGGAGCGACTGCTCGGCCCGCAGGCCAAGCTGCTGGTCGCGGTGGTCGGCTACCTGGCCTGCTTCGCCTCGATGAACGTCTACGTGCAGGGCTTCGCCCGGCTGATCTGGAGCCTGGCCGACGAGGGCAAGCTGCCCGCCGCCCTCGCCCGGCGCAACCGCCACGGCATGCCCGGCACCGCGCTGCTGCTGGTGGTGCTGGCCTGTGCGCTGTGCGCGGTCGGCGCCGCCCTGCTGCAGCTGTCCACCGACGAGCTGATCCGCTATGCCAACGGCAACTTCGTGCTGGTCTACCTGCTCAGCATGGCTGCCGGCGTGGTGCTGCTGCGCGGCGTCTGGCGGATCGTCGCCGCGCTCGCCGGCCTGCTCTGCGCGGCGGTGCTGGCCATGCTCGGCACGGATGCGCTGTACGCGCTCGGCCTGCTCGCCGGGCTGGCGCTGCTCGACGCCGGACGCCGACAGGCCACGCCGTCGACCTGAATCCACTGCGGCAAGGCCGTCGCCGGGCGCTTGCTGGGAACGGGCCTGCCCTGGTTACTACTTTGGTAGCGCCTCTTGCCCCCTATCGCAGGATTCCCAAAGCACTGCGCCTGACCGATAAATAGTCGCAAACAACAAGGGATAACCCAGCCATGTCGCGACTGCTCGCTGCCGTGCTCTGTCTGCCGCTGCTTCTGGGCCTGCTGCCCGCCCAGGCCGGCGAGGAAGCGCTGTTCTCCGCCGATGGCTACCGCCTGGACCGCTACCGCAGCCCCACGCCGGCCAGCGTGGAAGGTGCGCAGACCATCGATACCGCCACCCTGCAGCAGCTGCTCGCCAGCGACCAGCCGCCGGTGCTGATCGACGTGTTCCGCCGTCCCTGGCTGCATGGCCGCTTCGCCAGCGACGAACCCCACCACAACATCCCCGGCAGCCTGTGGCTGGCCAACGTCGGCGAGGGCCGCCCCGAGGCGCAGTGGCTGGACTACTTCGCCCACTACCTGGAACAGGCCAGCGGCGGCGACCGCGCCCGGCCGCTGGTGCTCTACTGCAAGTCCGACTGCTGGCTGTCGTGGAACGCCATCAGGCGTGCCGCCGCGCTGGGCTACACCCGGCTGTACTGGTACCGTGACGGCATCGACGCCTGGCAACAGGCCGGACTGCCGGTGCAGGCCGCCACCCCCGAGCCGCTGCCCTGAGCCGGCACCCCATTCGACAACGACAAGAATCCAGGTGAAGGCCATGTACAAGATCCTCATCGCCGATGACCACCCGCTGTTCCGCGAGGCGATCCACAACGTCATCGCCGACGGCTTCCCGGACAGCGAGGTGATGGAAACCTCCGACCTCGACAGCGCCCTGAGCCTGACCCAGGAACACGACGACCTCGACCTGATCCTGCTCGACCTCAACATGCCCGGCATGCACGGCCTCAACGGCCTGATCACCCTGCGCAACGAGGCGCCGACCATCCCGGTAGTGATCGTCTCCGCCGAGGAGGACAAGCAGATCGTCCTGCAGGCGATCACCTACGGCGCGGTCGGCTTCATCACCAAGTCCTCGCCGCGCGCGCAGATGACCGAGGCCATCGAGCAGATCCTCAACGGCAACGTCTACCTGCCCTCGGACATCATCCGCTCCAGCAAGCAGAGCCCGCGGCGCACCAGCCACGAGGAGCCGGGCATCCCGCCGGAACTGCTGCAGGCGCTGACCCGCAAGCAGCTGCTGGTGCTCGAACGCATGACCAAGGGCGAGTCCAACAAGCAGATCGCCTACAACCTCGACATCGCCGAGACCACCGTCAAGGCCCACGTCTCCGCCATCCTGCGCAAGCTCGGCGTGCACAACCGCGTGCAGGCCATCCTCAGCGCCGGCGACATCGACTTCAGCGCCTACCTGCGCCGCTGAGACCTCCCCGCCTTCCTCCCTGCCACACGGACGTGGCGCCCTTCCTCAATCCGCCGCGAAGCAGTACAGCAGTCCCGTCCCGCCCGACGACGCCAGCGCCTCGTTGCTGCAGCCGCCCCGCGAGGGGTGCGAGGAGTTCCACGAGCGCGCTGGCGCACTGTCGTCCAGGCCCTTGCGATCGTGGTGACCGACCATGGCCGCGCCGGTGGTGCTGCTGGTCCAGTTGCCGCAGGTGCGGTCCTCCGCGCCGGCGAAGGCGGTGCCGTCGGCCTGCGAGCCGGTGAGGATGTCGTGCATGTTCGGCGCATCGCCGCGGCCCTTGACCGGCATGCCGCGCTCGTCGAGGCCGGTTTCCTTGTTGAGGTGGTTGTCGCCGTGCAACTGGGCGACGTCCTGGGCGATCAACTCGCCCTTGGCGTTGTGCCAGGGGCCCGTGCCGATGCGGTCGCGGGCGTTCACCGCCGGCTGGCCGTCACGGGCGCTGGCGCTGAGGTAGGCGCGCCAGGTGTGGCCGCCGGCACCGACGGCCTCGGCGAGCTTCTGGCAGTGCGCATCGGCGCCAGCCAGGCCGCCGAGATCGGCGCCCTTGCCCATGCCGGTGCTGGTGATGAAGAAGGTCATCTCGGCCTGGGCGAAGGCGCTGCAGCCGAGGGTCAGGGCGGCCAGCGCCAGGCCGCGCTTGAGGGAGGTCGGGAGCATGGGGCTGCTTCTCCTGTGGACGGTGGAGGAACGACCACCTCATCCTAGTCGAGGTCCTGCACTGCAGGCGTCTTCCCGTCGCGCTCCGCGTCGAGGGCGCCCCTATCCCCTCCCCCGCTCGAGCAGGTGGCTCATCGCCGTCTTCAGCTTCATCGGCCGCACCGGCTTGTGCATCAGCACCTGGCCGAGGTCGCGCATCTGCTGCTTGAGGTCGTTGCTGTAGTTGGCGGTGATCATCAGCACCGGCAGCGGAACGCTGCGCCGGGCGTTGAGTTCCTGGACCAGCTCGGCGCCGGTGTGGCCGTTGTCGAGGTGGTAGTCGACGATCAGGATGTCGGCCACGCCCTGCACGGTGTCGACCTGGCGAGCGAGGTCGTCGCCGGACAGCGCGGTGACCACGTTGCAGCCCCAGCCCTCCAGCAGGGTGCGCATGCCGGCGCAGATCGCCGCGTCGTTGTCGACCACCCAGACCCGCGCGCCCTGCAGGTGCTCGCCGGGCGGCGGCAGCAGTTCGCTCTGCTCGCGCGGGCGCGCCACGCTGCGCGCGTAGGGCACCTCGACGGCGAAGCAGGAACCGATGCCCTCGCGCGAGGACACGCGGATGCGGTGGCCGAGCATGCGCACGATCTTCTCGACGATGGCCAGGCCCAGGCCCAGGCCGCGGTCCTGGGTGGCGCGCACCGGGGCGCCGCGCTTGAACTCTTGGAAGATCTCGCCGAGCTTGTCCGGGGCGATGCCGGCGCCGGTGTCCCACACCTCGATGGACAGCCCGCCGGGACGGCGCCGGCAGCCGAGCAGCACGCGGCCGCTGGCGGTGTAGCGGATGGCGTTGCTGAGGAAGTTGCGCAGCACCCGCGCCAGCAGCTGGGTGTCGCTCTTGACCAGCGCCGAGCTGGGCACGAAGTCGAGGGTCAACCCCTCGCTGGCGGCGATCTGCCGGTATTCGGCGGCCAGGTTGTCGAGCAGGTCGGCGACGGCGAAGGCACCGACGTCGGGCTTGATCACCCCGGCGTCGAGCTTGGACACGTCGACCAGGGTGCCGAGCAGGCTCTCCACGTCCTCCAGCGAGTTGCTGACGTTGCGGATCAGCCCGGCGCTGGGCGCCGGCACCGGCTGTTCGAGCAGGGCGCTGGTGAACAGCCGTGCGGCGTTGAGCGGCTGCAGCAGGTCGTGGCTGACCGCGGCGAGGAACTTGGTCTTCGACAGGTTGGCCTGCTCGGCCTCGCGCTTGGCCTCGCGCAGGCGCGCCTCGGCGCGGGCGCGCTCGTCGATCTCCTCGCGCAGCTGGCTGTTCACTGCGGTCAGCTCGGCGGTGCGCTCGCGCACGCGCCGCTCGAGGTTCTGGTAGGCCTGGTGCAGCGCCTCGGCGGTGCGCCGACGCTCGGTGATGTCGCGGATCAGCACGAAGATGCCGAGCACCTCACCGCCCGGCTGGCGGTTGGGCACGTAGGAACGCAGCATGTAGCGCTCCTGGCCGGACTGGTTGCGCTCGGCCACCTCGAAGGTGACGCTCTCGCCGGCGAAGGCGCGCTCGATGTACGGCTCGAGCAGGCGGCAGTGCTCGTCGCTGTGCACCGCCTGGATGGCCTGGCCGAGCATGGCGCCGCGCGGCCAGCCGTACCATTCGTCGTAGACGCGGTTGGTGAACTCGTAGGTGAGCTCGCCGCTGATGTAGGCGATCAGCGCCGGTACCTGGTCGGTGATCAGGCGCACCCAGCGCTCGCTCTCGCGCAGGGTCTCGGCGTAGCGGTAGCGCTCGGTGATGTCGGTGTAGGTGTTGACGAAGCCGCCGGTGGGCATCGGGTGGGTGCGCACCTCCAGCACGCGGCCGTCGCCGAGGCGCTGCTCGCGCTCGCGCAGCGGGCGGCCGCGCTCGTCGCGGCTGTCGGGGGTGAGCAGGCTCAGCTCGCTGTCGGCCATCACCTCGGCGAACGGCCGGTGCGCCTCGATCGGCGCCAGGCCGGAGAGTTCGAGGAAGCGGCCGTTCCACAGCTCCAGCTCGCCCTCGGCATTGATCACCGCGACGCCCTGGGACAGGTTGTCCATGGTGCGCTGCAGCAGGCGCGACTTCTGCGCCACCGCCTGCTCGCGGCGCGCGGTCTCGTGGATCTTCACCTCGGTGATGTCGGTGTAGAGGATCACCAGGCCGCCCTCGCGGGTCGGCCGCTCGCTGACCTGTACCCAGCGGCCGTCGTGCAGGCGGTAGAGGGTGCGTTCCTGGTCGGCGCCGCTGTGCTCCTCGACCACCAGCCCGGAGCTGATCGCCAGGCGGCGCACCTCGGTCAGGCGCATGCCGCGGCGGATGCGCTTCTGCAGGTCGCCCCACAGTGCCTGGAAGCGGCGGTTGAACAGCAGGATGCGCTGCTCGCGGTCGAACAGCACGAAGGCGTCGGAGATGCTCTCGATGGCGTCGATCAGGTGCTGGTGGGCGGTCTCGGCGCGGCCACGCGCCTCGCTGAGCAGCGCGTTGCTGGTCTGCAGCTCGGTCATCGCCCGGTTCAGCGCCTCGGTGCGCTCGCGCACCTGCTCGGCGAGCACCACCGAGTGCTGGAAGGCGGCGTAGGCGTCGGCGCCCTGCGGGCCGGAGGACTCGACGCGCTCGATCAGCGCGGCGTTGATCCGCTCCAGCTTGCGGTTGCGCGCCTCGAGCTCGGCCAGCCGCTCGCGCAGCTCAGCGACACAGGCCCCGTCCGGGGCGGCCGATGGCGACTCCGGTGAAGGTCTGGTTGATGTGCATGCCATTGAACTGCTCCCCGTAGGTGTTGAAGCCGATCACCCGCTGGTTCACCAGCAGGGCGGCGGTGTCGGCGGCCAGCCCGCGCGCCTCGACCTCCAGGCGGCGCAGGAAGCAGTCGCAGCCGATGGTCAGCAGCAGCGGGCCGAGGCGCTGCTCGAGGCCGTCGAACAGCGCCTGCAGGTTGGGCAGCAGCGGCCCCGGCTGCATGGCGGTGAGGACGATGCCGTTCTCCACCGCGCAGTAGAAGGTCAGGCTGAGATCGGCGTTGACCCGCTGGATCGAACGCACGTAGTACTGCTCGCCGAGGCGCACCGCCAGCGGGTGCAGGGCGAAGGTCTCGAGGTCGAGCTGGCGCGGATCGACGCCGAGCAGGCGCGCGTACTCCAGCGCGGCCGGCTCGGCGTTGAGCTCGAAAACGGTGCGGCTGGCCGGGTCGGCGGCGGTGACCACCAGTTTCTCCTCGCGCGGCTGGATGTGGTGGGTGGTGAACACCTCGAAGTCCAGCGCGGTGTGCACCAGCACCACCACCGCGGCGCCGGTGTGGAAGCGCCCGTCGTGGTAGACGTGGGTGCGGGTCAGGTGGTTGTCGTCGCCGGCCGAGCCGCCGAAGTGGGGAATGCGTCCGAAGGCGGCGTTCAGCGCCGAGAGCACCAGCTCCTCGCGGCTGGACAGGCCGTCGAGCAGGGTCAGTGCGAAGCTGTGCCCGGCCACCGGCTCCAGGCGGCTGCCGCGGCACTCCTCGACCAGCTGGGCGACCACCTGCTGGGCGTCGAGCAGGCTGAAGCTGTCCAGCGCGTCGATGCGCGCGGCGGCGATGGAGAAGCTGCGGTGGTCGAAGCCGATGGCGCTGACGCAGCCGCGGCCGTAGCCCTGGGGGGTGATCTCGCCGGCGGTGGTGCAGCCGACCAGGCGCACGCCGCCGAAGTACTGCTCCAGCGCCGCGGCCAGCGCCGGCAGGTCGTATTCGGCGCTGCAGAAGAACAGCACGCAGCCCAGGTGCGGATGCATCAGCTGGCGGGCCAGGTCCTGGGCCACGGTTTCCGCATCGCTGGATTCGGACAGGGCCGTGCGGACGACGTCGTTCAGATCTTCTTCCACGTCGCCTCCGGAACGGTAGAACAGACAGACGGGGTCATTCTAGAAAGGCGCGCGCGGGCGGCTAATGCTACTTGGGTACTGGCCGCGCCCCCTCTTTGGTCGGGTCCGCCGCCGTGCGTGACAGGGCTGCCCACAAGCACGAAGAGGAAAGCCTCGCGGCTTTCCTCTTCGGCAGTCGATATGGAGTCCGGGGTGGCGCGGGCGGAGTCTCGCTCCCGCCCGCGCACGGGCTCAGAAGGCCAGTACCGCGCCCACCGCGAAGGTGCGGGTATCCTCGTCGAGGACCGGGTTGCTCTTGCCGTCGATCTCGAACTGGTTGACCTCGGCGACCAGCTTGAGGTTGTCGTTGATGTCGCGGAAGAAGGCGACGCCGCGGGTCTCGTAGTCGGCCGCGGTGCCCAGGCCGTTGCCGTCGTCCTTGGTCTTGCCGTAGGACAGCGCCACGCGGTTCTTGCCGAAGCGGTAGGAACCCTGCAGCAGGTAGCCGTCGCTGTCGACTTCGCGCAGGGTCGGCTCGGTCAGGTTGTTGGTGAAGAACGGGTTGATGCCCTCGGCCTGGAAGCCCGAGGCGCTCAGGGTCAGGCCGCCCATCTTGGCCTGCACGCCGTAGCCGACGCCGGTGGAGTCGACGTCCGCGACGGTGTTGTCGGTGTTTTCCGAGGTCTGCTGCATGCCGTTGATCCAGGAGTAGATCTGCGCGCCACCGACCTCGAACTGGTAGGTGATCTCGGTCTCGAAGCGCGGCGCTTCCTGGTAGGCCTTGCCGGTCGGGCTGCTGTCGTTGGTGTCGACCGGGTCCATGATGCCGGCGGCGATGCGCAGGCCGCTCATCAGCGGCGAGCGGTAGGTGATCTGCGAGGTCGGGAACGGATACGGGTAGCCGCTGCCGATGTTGCCGAAGGACACGCCGCCGCCGTCGACCAGGCCCAGGGTGTCGCTGACCTGGCCGTAGCCGGCGAGCAGCTCGTCGAGCAGGATGTTGGAGCGGGCGAACAGGCCGAAGTCCTTGCCGAACAGCACCTCGCCCCACTCCGGGCTGGAGGCGGTGGCGTAGAACTGGCGCACGTCGATGGCGGTGCCGGTGCCGTTCTGCTCGCTGTCGTTGATGGTCACCCAGAACGAGGAGCGGCCGCCGAGCTTGAGGCCGTCGACCTGCTTGCCGAAGTTGAAGCCGATGTAGTTCGGCAGGAAGCCCATCTTCACGCGCGACTGCTTGCGGTCGAGGTTCAGGCTGTCGTCACGGTCCACGTCGCTGTTGACGTAGAAGGCGTTGAAGTAGCCGTCGGTGGAGAAGGTGGTGTCGTTCTTGTCGTACAGCACGATCTCGGCCGAGGCCGGCAGGCTGATTGCGAGGGCGGTGGCAGCCGCCAGAAGGGAGTAGCAGGCTTTGTTCTTGTTCATCATTGTCTCCGCTTGCGTCAGGACGACTGCCTGATCCAACAGTCGAGCGGATTATCCGGAGCGACCCGCAACGCCCCGTATTCTGCGCAGGCAGCGAAGACCTCATGCTTTGGCAGGCCGCTACGGCGCGCGCCGAAAGCCGCTCATCCCTGTCGGGCGAAGGTCGTGCTACTCCCGCACGCCACATGATGCTTTCGGAGTAAGCGGGCGCTCTCTAGAAACATTTCGTGCGCTGATCGCCCGTCGGGCTTCCCTGCGCCGCGGCGCCCTGCGGATAATGTCCCGGCCGCTCTGCTGCGGCCCTTCCAGCTGCCAGAGACGCCCGCCGTGTTCGACATCCTCACCATCACCGCCCCGATCTTCCTGCTCATCGGCCTCGGCTACCTGTCCGTGCGCGGCGGCCTGCTGGGCAGCGAGCAGATCCGCGGCATCGGCAGCTTCGTCATCCACTTCGCCCTGCCCGCCCTGCTGATCCATTCGCTGGCCACCCGGCCGGTCGAGGAAATCCTCAACGCCGGCTACCTGCTGGCCTACGGCCTGGCCTCGCTGGCGGCCTTCGCCGCGGGCTTCGCGCTGGCGCGCTGGGGCCGCAGGGAGGGCCTGGCCGGCGCGGCGATGAGCGGCCTCGGCATGTCGGCCTCGAACAGCGGCTTCATCGGCTATCCGGTGGTGGTGATGGTGGTCGGCCCGCTGGCGGCGCTGCCAATGGCCCTGTGCATGCTGGTGGAGAGCCTGCTGATGGTGCCGCTGGCGCTGACCCTGGCCGAGGCCGGCCGGCCGAACGGCGGCGGGGCGCGCCAGGTGGCGCTGGAGATCACCCGCCGCCTGGCGAGGAACCCGGTGCTGATCGGCATCCTCGTCGGCCTCGGCCTGTCGCTGCTGGAGCTGCGCCTGCCGCCGATGCTGCTGCGCCCCGTCGAGATGCTCGCCCAGGCTTCGGCGCCGGCGGCGCTGTTCGTCATCGGCGGCACGCTGTGCGGACTCAGGCCCGCCGGCATGCTGGCGGACGCCGGCCAGATGGCGCTGGGCAAGCTGGTGCTGCACCCGCTGGCGGTCTACGTCGCCTTCGCCCTGGTGCCCGGCGTAGCGCCGGAACTGAAGATCGCCGCCCTGCTGTTCGCCAGCGCGCCGATGTTCACCGTCTACCCGCTGCTGGCCCAGCAGTACGGCCTGGGCGAGCGCTGCGCCGCGGCGCTGGTGGTCACCACGCTGCTGTCGTTCTTCAGCATGATCCTGCTGCTCGGCGTGCTGCCGCAGCTGTTCGTCAGCGGCTGAGCAGCCAGCGCCACTCCGCCGCCGCCAGCTCGGCGGCGGCGCGCTGCAGGTCGGCCGGCGCGAGTCGCTGCAACGCCGCGTCGACCGCCTGCACGTGCGCGGCGTCGCGCCCGC